>CAKQBC010000132.1 GCA_934215995.1 uncultured Bacillus sp.
GCTGTATACACTTGTATCTGTTTCATCTGTTGTTTTCCTTAAAGTGAAGAAAAGATACAATCTGGAAATAGATGATATCCTGATCCCGTTCTTGTCGAGGGCGTTGAGGATCATTATCGTGGCCATCGCCATCACAATCGTGGCGCAGGAGTTCGATTATGATGTGAACGGATTTGTAGCCGGGCTTGGGCTTGGCGGGGTGGCAATCGCCCTTGCAGCCAAAGATGCGATCAGCAATCTGTTCGGAGGTTTCATTATTATCACAGAGAAGCCATTCACGATCGGGGATTGGATTGAAACGCCGAGTGTGGAGGGCACGGTTGAGGACATCAATTTCCGAAGCACACTGGTCCGCAGATTTGACCAGGCGCTCGTGACGGTGCCGAATGCCACTCTGGCCAGCGAAGCGATTACGAACTGGAGCAAAATGGGCAAAAGGCAGATCAGCTATACATTAAAACTGTCGGAACACACACCGATCGAAAAACTGAGGAGAATCGTGGTCAGAATAGAGGATTTGGTCAAAAGCAATCCGGATATCCATCCGGAAACCATCCTGGTCACTTTCAATGATTATAAGGAAAATGGATATGAATTGTTCCTTTATTTCTTCACAAAAACGACTGTTTGGGGAGATTATCTGAAGACGAAGGAACAGGTGAACTTCAGCATACTGGAAATCCTGGATGAAGAAGGGGTTTCGATTGCATTCAGCAAAATCGCACTTGAAGATTATTAGGGTTTGACTGACAGAGCCTGCAACCGGGAGGGTCCCGGTATGCAGGCTTTTCTTCTGGTATTTTTTTCACCGGGAATGGCTATTGCATTCCGGGCAGGAAAAATTATAATATGAGATTAAATGAGCAAATTGTACTTTGGAGGTTAATTGACACAGTGGAATGGAAAAATTTATATCGCGGCCTCTTCATGGGAATCAGTGATTTGATTCCCGGTGTAAGCGGCGGGACGATTGCTTTCATATTAGGCATTTACGATAATCTTTTGGCTTCAATCAACGGGTTCTTCAGCCGTGATTGGAAAAAGCAGCTTGGGTTCCTGGTTCCATTGGGGGCCGGCATTGGAATTGCCCTCTTGCTGTTCAGTAGGGTAATTGATTATTTGCTGGAGCATCATTACGAACCGACGCAGTTTTTCTTCCTGGGATTGATTATCGGGGTGCTTCCGTTTATTGCGAAGGAAGCGGAAATGAAGCATAAGTTTACATGGGTGCATTTCGGTGTTCTTGCCGCAGTGGCAGTCCTGCTGGGCTGTATGGCATTCATAAAGCCTCTTGACACTGCAGTCATCACGACATTGACGATCCCATCGGCCATCGGGCTGTTCATGTCGGGGTGGCTTGCAAGCATGGCGATGCTTATGCCGGGGATAAGCGGATCCTTTGTATTGTTGTTGATTGGCGCCTATTCCACCATTATTTCTGCCCTTTCCGACTTAAACCTTCCAATCATCATGGTTGTCGGCGCCGGGGCAGTGATCGGTTTTATCATAAGCAGCAGAGCGATCAGCCATTTGCTGAGACATCACCGCCATATGACATACGCAGTCATCATCGGGCTGATTATCGGTTCCGTTTTCGTTGTGTATCCGGGAATTCCTGATCAAGGCATCTGGATCAGCATTGTCACGTTTATGGCCGGTTTCGGCATTACAAACTTTTTCAGCAGAGTGTAATGAAACAGAAATGGGCAGCAGTATGGCGATTCGGCCATACTCTTTTTTTATGAGCAAATTTATTTTCTATCGGAATGGACGGGTATAAAATAGTAGGTGGGAAAAATAAACAAAATATTTGAATGGGAGAGAGAAATATGCAAATTCAACTAGAAAATGTGGAACAGATTTCAAATCAATTGATTGTCCACAGTGACCTGGCCCGGGACTATTTTGTGAAAGCTTTGGCTGATGCCAGACAGCTGAAAATCCATTCCGTTGAACAAAATCTTGAGAAGGCCCAGACGGAACTGGAACTGGCTCAAAAACTGGAGGCAGATCTTCTTGAAAGAGAGAAGCAAGGAGAGGGCCCTGAACTTTCTCTGCATCTCGTACATGCACAAGGGCATGTCATGAATGCGACAACAATCGGATACTTGACGAAAGAAATCATCAATATACATACAGAACGAGTGAATAAGCAATTTTAAATGACTCTATTTTTTAGGAGAGGCATGGAATCCTGCAACATTTTGGTTCCATGCCTTTCTTTTTGCACATTACCTATCAAACGAAACTTTCTCTATCTGCTTCCGTATTAGTATATTATTGGTAATTAAAAAAGGTGGGGAGGTTTTGCTGTGCCTGTAGAGACTATCAAACCTGAAGAGTTTGGCAGCTTCTTTCTAAACGGGGATTTTGAAAGGATTTACTATTGTACAACGAACGATTTTCAAGCATTGGTATCATTCAAGCAATTCGTTGAAATGGCAGCCTATTTTAATGAAGGCGTTGAATCTTATCAACTAGAATTTGAAACAACCATCCAGAACCTTACGCAATATGTCTGGTTAGATGGCCGGAAAGAAAAAGCAATCTGTGTATCTTTCGATAGGAGCTTGCAGATACATGGCTTGTATATTAAGCCATATATACAATATCAGGAAAGCAATGAACGATACACCCGAAATATGTACAGTATGCCGGTCAAAGGTGAGTGGTTCGTCGTTTGGGGCGGAGCAAATGAATTCGTCAATTACCATTATGCATATGAAAGTCAGCGTTTCGCTTATGATTTGCTTAAAGTGGAAGGTGGTTCATCATACAAAGATACACAGATTCGAAATGAAAATTTCCATGCTTTTAACGAAGAGATCCTATCCCCGGCTGATGGGAAAGTGATTCGAATCAATGACGGAATTAAAGACAATGTGCCTGGTGAAATGAATGCTGCGCATCCAGCGGGAAATTATGTCGTAATTGAACATGCGAATAAGGAATACAGTATGGCAGCTCATCTGAAAAAGAATTCAATCCAGGTCAAGGAAGGGGAAACTGTAAAAGAAGGACAGTATATTGGAAACTGCGGCAATTCCGGCAACTCTTCGGAACCTCATGTACATTTTCAGGTTATGGATTCTTCTGATTTCGGAAATGGGAAGTCTTTAAGGGTTAGATTTAAAGGAGAATATGAGCCGATTCAGGGAGATACAGTATCAAATGCTCCAAAACATAAAGATTCATCCGAAGCTCTTTTGGTTATTCCAAGAACAATAGCCCAATTTTTTAAATAATCTTAGATTTGCGTTGCCCTTTAAGGAGACAGTAAAAAAACTGTCTCCTTTTTAATACCGGTAATCCATCCAATGCGGATTGCCTTATATATGAAGGATGGTGTCTACTGGCTGACGGGATCCCCAAGCTTTGCCACATAGTCGATCAGGAAGTGAAGGATGATGAGCGGCACGATGGAGCCTAGCCCGATTGCTAAAATAGAAAACCAGATTCCTACAACCATCGTCTTTATAACGCCTTTCAACCCTTGATACGAATGGGCAAGGCCGAACAAGACGGACGCCAATAGAATAGCTGCCCAAATTGACATATCCGGAAACAGATAGGAAAATGCGAAGATCAAAAAGCCTCTGTAAATGATTTCTTCCGTGACCCCCGCTGTAATGGAAACATAATTCCATACCTTTCTCTCGCGCCCGGTAACGGGAAGAAGCACACTGAAGCTTGATTGGCCCAGCTCCTTATTGCTTGCTTCATTCCATTTACTGCGGATCTTTTCACTTACCCGGTATCCGATCAAGTAATACAGCAGGCTGGCAAAATAGATTAAGAGAAGGGCGATTGCCGAGTACGTAACCCACGGTCCCAGTGTATCCGTGTTGAATGTCGGATAGGCAAGGCCTGCGTCTGCCAGGGTAAGTTCAGTTGCGGCTATCAGGAGCAAAATAAAGATTGTCGGCACCCAAAGGCCGGTCATTACATTCACATAATAAGAAATTCTCCTTTTTTCCGATTCTCCAACAGTTTTCTTGAATTTTTTAAAACCGAAATATCCAATGATCGGTTCATAGATAAGCGTAAATGCGATGACTGCCCACATGCCAATTTCCATAAGTTTAGTCCCCTTATTTATAAGATTTATGTTGTTTCCATCACGTCCGCAGATCGGCTGCCGGAATGCCTTTGGATAAAGCGCGCCGGAACCAGAATCAATACGGTGATGATCAGGACCAATCCTGACACGATCAAAACGAGCGAAGGCGATACGAAGTCGTACAACAGCCCATAAATGAGCGTGCCGGCTGGCATCAGTGCCATCGCCCCTGTTTCAAGAAGAGAGAAAACACGTCCCCTGTACTCTTCCTGAACCTTCGTCTGGATCATGACCAAAAGAGGCGTATTCACAAAAACAACGAGCGATCCGAATAAAGGCATCAGCAGCCCGAAGTAGGCAACCACAGCCCAATAGGACAGCTGTATGAGTAATGGCAGTGCAATCAGGGCCATTATCGCCGACATGGAAATGATGCCCCATTTGGAGAGGCCGAGAGGCGACCTGAAAGCTTTCCGTGTACCTGCATAAATGGATGCGGCTAATGTCCCGATTGCTGTGCAAGCTTCAACAAAGCCATAGTGGCCAGACTCAACTTTCAGCAGGTCGATCATCACATACGAAAATCCGACGTCTATGGCACCGAAGAAAAAGTTGATGAACAGTGCAACCAGCACAATCCGTGATATCAGTTCATCGTTTCGGAGATAATCAATCCCGTTTCGAATGCCTGTAAAGAGTGTTTCTTTTTCATCGGTTTGCTGGTTTTCGGACTTATTCGTATATAGCGTAAAATCCATGGTTACATCCAAAAGAGTGGCAATTGCGTATGCCGCAATGAAAATAGCAATGAACGCCGGCAGTGGCAGAAACCCATAAAAGAGACCTCCTGCAGTAGGTCCAGCGATTGCGGCTAATGAAAAGGATATTTGGTTGAAGGACATCGCTTTTTGGATATTTTCCGAGTCTACCAGATTGGGGATTGCCGTGGTGAAAGTCAGGCTGGAGAATGCTGATGTAATTGAAATCAGGGCGGTTGCTGTATATATGGCGTATAGCGATAAACCGTTCGCCAGGCTGTAGGCAAGCAGGAGAGCCATGGTCAGTGCGCTGCCTGATTGTGAAGCGATGATGATCGTTTTTTTATTGAAGCGGTCGGCCATATAGCCGGCAATCGGTGAAATGAAAGCTCTCGGCAATATATTGAGAATCAGGTTAATCGCAAACGATAAGGCAGAACCTGTGCTTGACAGTATATAAAAGCTGATGCCGAACGTATAGATGCTCGAACCGAGAGATGAGACCAGTTTACTGATCAAAAAAGTCCAAAGGTGCTGCTGTGTTTTCTTTTTTCTAAATTCATCTTCCATATAATAACCCCCTCAAAAGTTTAATTTAATTAAACTAATTTATATACATATATTAACAGATGTTCCATTTGCATGCAATCCTTTTGTTTAATATAATTAAACAAAAGGATGGTGAGAGGATATGTCTGCATTGGGCAATCGGATCAGGCAGCTTCGCAAGGAAAGAAAGCTGACCCTGGCAGATGTTGCTGCAGGAAAATTAACGAAGGGGATGCTGAGCCTGATCGAAAATGGGAAGGCGCAGCCATCAATGGAAAGCCTGCAGCATATAGCCAGCCAGTTATCGGTAGACCTTGCGCAGCTCGTCGGAAATGAAAACATTGAGGAAATCAGGAAATTGCTTGAGGAAGTCGAAGGAATCTGGAAAACAGTCACGATTCTCGATATGAAGCAGGCTATAGAGGTATGCAGCTTGATTGAACCATTTTTGCCGAAATTACCGGATACATATGAGGGAGCCAGGGTGTTGCAGATTTATAGTGAAGCCTTGTATGTCCAAGAGAAAGGCCAGTCTATGATTGAGCCGTTTGTTGAACGTGCTGAAACCATCTATAAGAAAATCCACCTGTACAATGAATATGTAAATGCCCGTATTTTTCGGACGTCTATGCAATTCAGGCTGCATCATTATTCAGGTGCCCTTCAGGGATGTTTGGAATTAAGGGATGAAATAAAGAAAAACGGCTGGCGCATTACCGAAATCACCCGGCTGCAGCTTTTTTATTACGAGGCCATCCTTTATTTTGCAGTCGGCGATTATCATTTTGGAATGGCCAAAACAGAGGAAGCGCTGGCATTCATAAAAGAAACAAAAATTTATTATCTTGTGGAAGAATTGTACAGATTGGCCCATTTCGTCGACATGCTTGGGGAGAGAAAGGGTTTTTATTTGAATAAGCTCAAGCAATATGCCGATTTTACAGAAAGTGCGTATGCCAACTGGTTCTGTGATTACTGGCCAATCCATTATAATACGAGTTACACGCATGATTATGAGAAGGCAATGGCTATTATAGACGAATTCAAATTTTCCGCCTACGGGTTCAATGAGCTGGAGAAGCATATTGCCGAGACATCAATCCTTTCGGAAAAAGGGATGGCATTGTGCGGGTTGAAGCAATATGGGCAAGCGCTGGATACGCTGGAAAGGCTGGAAGTGCCTTCTTATCTTCATCATCCTTTCGATTTGTCGCTGGAGTACCAGCTGTACGCATACAGGGCGCTATGCCATTTTGAACTGGGCAACAGGAAGGAAGCGGAACGGGAAATCAAGGAGGCGGCGGAATTGATCGCACCGATGCCGCCGACACCATACAAGGAC
>CAKQBC010000133.1 GCA_934215995.1 uncultured Bacillus sp.
AATCAGCCCCTGCTTTAACAGCAAGTTCACAAGCACGGACCTTCTCTTCATCTGTCAGAAGGCATGTTTCAATAATTACTTTTGTTAAAGCTTGACCTTTAGCCGCATCAACTACTGCTTTAATGTCACGTTCAACAAGTTCATTATTGCCGTCTTTTAAAGCACCGATGTTAATAACCATATCAACCTCAGTTGCTCCATCTTTAATTGCTTGTGTCACTTCAAATGCTTTTACTTCCGGAGTATTTGCTCCTAACGGGAAGCCAATTACCGTACAAACTTTCACGTCTGTTCCTGCAAGCAATTCAGCTGACTTTTTAACCCAAGTCGGGTTGACGCATACAGATGCAAAATGAAATTCTTTCGCTTCTTCACAAAGCTTAATAATTTGTTTTTCAGTCGTATCTGCTTTTAAGACTGTATGGTCGATCATACGCGCGATTTTCTCATTCATAGTCTAATCTCCTTAGTATTATGCTTCTAATAAAGATTGATCTTGAGGGTTCATCACTTTGACAAACTGGCCTTCATTGTATGGATAGCCCGCTTTCGTGATTTTCACCTTCACAAGCTCTCCGATCATATCTTCACTACCTAAGAATACCACTTTCAAATAGTTATCTGAATAGCCGACAAATAGATTTTCTGTTCCATTTTCTTCATCTGTGAAGCGTTCTTCAGGAATGATTTCCAATACTTCATTCTCAAATTGTGACGCATATTCTTTAGCCAGCTGATCGCTTAAAGCAATCAATTTGTGGACGCGTTCATTTTTCACTTCTTCATCCACTTGATTGTCCATGCGGGCAGCAGGAGTGCCGGTACGTTTTGAATACGGGAATACGTGCAGCTCAGAGAATTTATGCTCTTTAATGAAGTTGTATGTTTCCATGAACTCCTCATCTGTTTCTCCGGGGAAACCGACGATAACGTCCGATGTGACAGCTAGCCCAGGCAACGCATCATGCAGTTTGCGCAGACGCTCACCAAAGAATTCCATTGTATATTTACGGCGCATTCTTTTCAGTACTGTATCTGAACCTGACTGAATCGGAATGTGCAAATGTCTTACTACTTTCTTCGATGTTTTCAGCACTTCAATTACTTCATCAGAAATTTGACTTGCTTCAATCGATGAAATACGGATTCGTTTCAAGCCGTCAACTTTTTCTTCCATATCACGAAGAAGCATTGCCAGATTGTAATCTTTCATATCTTCTCCATAGCCGCCTGTATGAATACCGGTAAGCACAATTTCTTTATAGCCGGCATCAACCAACTGTTGTGCTTGACGGATAACTTCCTGCGGATCGCGTGAACGCATTAAGCCGCGCGCCCAAGGAATGATACAGAACGTACAGAAGTTGTTACAGCCTTCTTGAATTTTTAAAGACGCACGTGTACGGTCAGTGAAAGCCGGAACATCCAGCTCGTCGTATACACGAGATTTCATAATATTGCCTACGCCGTTAATCGGTTGGCGTTCTTTTTTGAATTGCTCGATATACGGAATCATTTTCGTGCGGTCCTGGGTCCCAACCACGATATCGACGCCAGGGATCGCCATGATTTCCGCCGGGGATGTTTGTGCATAACACCCTGTAACACAAATGACGGCATCCGGATTTTTCCGGATCGCCCTTCTTATGACCTGCCTGCTCTTTTTATCCCCAGTGTTCGTGACTGTACATGTATTGATCACATACACATCAGCCTTTGATTCGTAATCTACTCGTTCATAGTTTTCTGCCTTGAAAAGCTGCCAGATGGCTTCCGTTTCGTAATGGTTTACCTTACAGCCCAATGTATGAAATGCAACAGTTGCCATTATTTCTTCACCCCATTAATTCTAATTGATATGAAATTGCCGCCAGCGCATAGAGCGGTGCAGTTTCTGTCCGTAAAATCCTTGGCCCGAGAGCACAGGAGATGAACCCTGCTTCTTTTAACGCATTGACTTCCTTTTCGGTAAGGCCCCCTTCAGGACCGAAAACAATCAGGACAGATTTCCCTTTGTCCAGTTTCTGCAGTGCTTGGCTGAAAGCACTCTTTTCTTTCGTTTTAGCGTCTTCTTCATAAGCCACTAGACAGACATCATATTCCTTCGCCTGTGCGAGGATCCCTGTAATCCTTATCGGTTTTTCAACCGCCGGGACATGCGTTCTGTGGGATTGCTCTGCGGCTTCCTTTGCTATCTTCTGCAGCCGTTCGACTTTCTTTCCGGATTTTTTATCATCCCATTTCACAATGGAACGTTCCGAAATAAAAGGGATGAAGGAATTTGCGCCAAGTTCAGTTCCTTTTTGTACAATGTACTCCAACTTATCCCCTTTAGGCAAGCCGCTCACGATTGTAACATGTACAGGAAGTTCCTTTTCTTCTGCCATCCATTCTATTACAGAGCCAAAAACAGATTCATTGGTAATTTTTTCTAATTTAACAAGGGCCGATTTCCCTTCATCAAATACGCATAGTATTTGGTCGCCCTCTTTCATCCGAAGGACATTCATTATATGATGGGCATCATTTCCCTCAACCCTGACAGCAGTTCCGTCCAATTGGTCGGATGGAACAAAATATCTTTGCACGATGCAAACACCTTCCCGCCTAAAATTCGGACTATGGAATTGAAACTATTCCATTGTTTTGGCGGCAGGACGTTGGTGCCCCTGGCATAAAGCCGGAATCACAAACCCCTGCCTTCCGCCTCCATCTTCCGGCAAGCGGAAAAGGAGGGGTATCCTTATTGAATCGTCTGTTCGCGAACTTCCCCACACTGGCTGCCCCTCAACAATTCCTTGAAGAGCGTCTAAAGCCATATGGCGGGTGAAGTCAAACATAGAACGAGCCACCCTTACCATCCGGACTTTACAAGAAAGCTCCTTCCGTCATAAGCGTGGCCAATTTTTTAATGAAAGTTACCTGTTTATGCTTTTTTTGCGATAAAAGCAACCCAATCTTCCATCATGATTGTTTCCTCAATCTCAAAGCCTGATCCGATCAGTGCTTGTTTCACATCCTCTTTCTTTTGGGAGATGATGCCGGAGGAAATGAAGTAGCCTCCAGGTTTTACGGCAGATGCCACATCATCCGTGAATGACATGATGATTTCAGCCAGGATATTGGCTACGACAACATCCTTCTTCCCTGTCACTCCATCGAGAAGATTATTTTTTGAAACATCCACAACGTCTTGGACTTTGTTCAGTTCTACGTTCTGTTTCGCGGATTCCACGGCAACCTCATCAAGGTCCAACGCCGTGATGTGCGATGCACCAAGAAGTGCAGCAGCGATGCTTAATACACCGGATCCCGTCCCGACATCAACAACCTCATCGTTTTGCTTCACTGTTTTTTCCAAAGCCTGGATGCACATAACGGTAGTCGGGTGCGTCCCCGTTCCAAAAGCCATCCCCGGATCCAATTCAATGATCAGCTCATCACTGCTGACAGGAACGTATTCTTCCCATGTAGGCACGATTGTGAACCGCTCAGAAATTTTAACGGGATGATAGTATTTCTTCCATGCAGTAGCCCATTCTTCTTCATGGACTTCATTCAGGCTGACTGAATTCAGCCCAAGGTCGATATCGTACACAGCCAGGTTATTGATGGCTTCTTTGATTTCATCGACTGTTTCTGCAAGGAAACTATTGACCGGCAGATACGCTTTCATCAAAACACCTTCTTCCGGATAGTCATCCGGATTGAGCTGGTAGATTTCACCGAAGCGATCTTCCTTTTCCTTGAACAGGTCGATTCTGTCTTCAATTACGACACCGCTCGCTCCTGCCTCATGCAATATATTCGAAATAGGTTCCACCGCTTCGTTTGTTGTATGGATCGATATTTCGGACCACTTCATTCACTACCAACTCCTGTATCTTTATTCACCTTTAAAAGCACGTTTCATTTTTTTGAAGAAACCCTCTGTATCTTCATCCACAGTTTGCCCGCTTACTTCCGCGAACTCCCTCAACAGGTCTTTCTGTTTCTCGGATAGCTTTTTCGGGGTAATGACCTTGACGATAATATGCTGGTCTCCCTGTCCATATCCCCTTACGTTCGCCACGCCTTTCCCTCTCAAGCGGAATTTAGTGCCTGATTGCGTACCTGCAGGGATTTTCAGCTGTACCTTGCCGTGAAGAGTAGGAACCATGATTTCGTCACCAAGGGCAGCCTGAACGAATGTTAATGGGATTTCACAATAAATATCGTCCCCGTCCCGTTCGAAGAACTCATGCTCTTTCACATGGAAAACAACGTACAGATCCCCTGAAGGCCCTCCGTTCACGCCAGGCTCTCCTTGCCCGCTTACGCGCAGCTGCTGGCCATCGTCGATTCCTGCCGGAATTTTGATGCTGATTTTCTTTCTCTTTTTAACTTTCCCTGTTCCGGAACATGTACCGCATTTATTCGGAATAAATTTCCCGGTACCACCGCAATGGCGGCATGTCGTTCTGTTGACGATCCGGCCGAATGGCGTATTCTGCTCGACATTGATTTGCCCGGATCCCTGGCAATGTGAGCATGTTTCCGCTTTTGTTCCCGGTTTTGCCCCGGAGCCATGGCATGTGCCGCAATTTTCCTCACGGGGAATTTCAATTGTTGTTTCCTTGCCGAATACCGCATCCTCAAAGGAAACGCTCATTGTATATTGCAGGTCTGCCCCCTGGCGCGGCGCATTCGGGTCGCGCCTGCGCCCTCCGCTGCCGCCGAAGAATGTGCTGAAGATATCTTCAAAACCGCCAAAGCCGCTGCCGCCGAAGTCGCCCCCGAAACCGCCGCCAAAGCCTTGGTTAGGGTCTGTATGGCCGAATTGGTCATAGCGGGAACGCTGTTGGTCGTCGGACAGAACTTCGTATGCTTCTTTGATTTCTTTGAATTTATCTGCAGCATCCGCTTCTTTATTAATATCAGGATGATATTTTTTTGACAGCTTACGGTAAGCCTTTTTTATTTCATCTTTTGAGGCTGTCTTGCTTACGCCAAGCACCTCATAATAGTCTCTTTTGCTCATAAGCACTCATCTCCGATTCTTTCACATAAATGTTATTCTATCATCTATTTTATGCCGCTTGCAATAAACAAACATATAAGCAGGCCAATATGGGCGCTTTTTATGAAGCCTTCTGAAAAAAGTGCCATGCAGGCGGTCCGGAACTGTAAAAAAGTCAAAGCCCCGGTAACTGACTTTGACTTTTCACATTCGTATTGAATCATTTATGATTGGCGCTTCTTGTACTCAGGAGCATCAATCATAGATTATTTATCTTTATCGTCAACTTCAGTGAATTCCGCATCAACGACATTATCATCGGAAGAAGCGCCAGCTGTTTGGCCTTCTGCTCCTTGTTGTGCCTGCTGCGCTTGTTGAGCTTGCTCATACAATTTCACTGTAAGGTTTTGCACGATTTCTTGAAGCGCATCTTTTTTAGCGCGGATTTCATCAAGATCGTTCTTCTCGATTGCTTCTTTTAATGCATCTTTCGCCGCATTTGCAGATTCGATTTCAGAAGCGTCCACTTTGCCTTCAAGTTCTTTCATTGTTTTCTCAGTTGTGAAGACCAATTGGTCAGCTTCATTGCGAAGCTCTACTTCTTCTTTGCGTTTTTTATCTGCTTCAGCATTTTCTTCGGCTTCACGAACCATGCGTTCCACTTCTTCATCAGACAGGCCTGAAGATGATTTGATTGTGATTGCCTGTTCTTTGTTTGTGCCGAGATCTTTTGCACGTACGCTCACAATACCGTTTTTATCGATATCGAATGAAACTTCGATTTGCGGGATGCCGCGCGGTGCCGGCGGAATATCCGTCAATTGGAAACGGCCAAGCGTTTTATTGTCAGCAGCCATAGGGCGCTCCCCTTGCAGCACATGGATATCAACTGCCGGCTGATTGTCCGCTGCAGTAGAGAACACTTGTGATTTGCTTGTAGGGATTGTTGTATTACGGTCGATTAATTTTGTGAATACGCCGCCCATTGTTTCGATACCGAGTGATAGCGGTGTAACATCAAGCAATACGACATCTTTTACATCGCCTGTCAATACGCCGCCTTGGATTGCAGCACCCATAGCTACAACTTCATCCGGGTTAACGCCTTTATTCGGTTCTTTTCCTGTTTCCCTGCGCACAGCTTCAACAACTGCCGGAATACGTGTAGAACCGCCGACAAGGATTACCTGGTCGATTTCGGATGCTGTCAGGCCGGCATCTCTGATTGCCTGGCGAGTAGGTCCCATTGTGCGTTCAACAAGCCCGTGGGAAAGCTCTTCGAACTTCGCTCTTGTAAGGTTGACTTCTAGATGCAACGGACCAGCTTCTCCTGCTGTGATGAACGGCAATGAAATTTGTGTTGATGTAACTCCAGAAAGATCCTTTTTCGCTTTTTCAGCAGCATCTTTCAGGCGTTGCATCGCCATTTTGTCCTTAGAAAGGTCGATTCCGTTTTCTTTCTTGAATTGTTCCACTAAGTAGTCAATGATTACTTGGTCGAAGTCATCACCGCCAAGACGATTGTCCCCTGCAGTAGATTTCACTTCGAATACGCCATCTCCAAGCTCAAGAATGGAAACGTCGAATGTACCGCCGCCAAGGTCGAATACAAGGATAGTTTGGTCGGTATCCGTTTTGTCCATACCGTAAGCAAGTGCTGCAGCTGTAGGCTCAT
>CAKQBC010000134.1 GCA_934215995.1 uncultured Bacillus sp.
GGGTTACACCGGTGACTAACCCAACATCCACAACAATGTTCAAGGCTCTTATTTCTATTAAAACGAGAAACCCGATCATTTTCGCTTTCCATCCTTCCGCGCAAAAATGCAGCGCAGAAGCGGCAAAGCTGCTTCATGATGCAGCAGTAAAAGCGGGGGCGCCGGAAAACTGTATCCAATGGATTGAAACGCCTTCAATCGAAGCAACGAAACTGCTGATGAACCATAAGGATATTGCGCTTGTATTGGCGACAGGCGGGGCAGGGATGGTGAAATCCGCATACTCAACCGGTAAGCCTGCTTTAGGGGTAGGACCGGGCAATGTGCCTTGCTACTTTGATAAAACAGCCAATATCAAACGGTCCGTGAATGATTTGATCCTATCGAAAACATTCGATAACGGAATGATTTGCGCATCTGAACAGGCTGTCATCATCCATAAAGAAATTTATGAAGAAACGAAAAAAGAATTGTTTGAAAATGGCTGCTATTTTGTCAATGCAACCGAAAAGAGCAAGCTGGAGAAAGTGGTCATTAATGAACAAAAAGGCGCAGTTAATCCTGATATTGTCGGGAAGTCTGCATACTTCATTGCCAACTTGGCAGGCATAAAGGTTCCGGAAGACACAAAAATCCTTATTGCGGAATGCAGATCGGTAGGCCCGCAAGAACCGCTTTCAAGAGAAAAGCTATCCCCTGTATTGGCTTGCTTCCAAGCGAAGGACACTGAACAAGGCTTCCGTTTGGCTGAAGAAATGCTTGAATTCGGAGGGCTCGGCCATTCTGCCGTCATTCATGCAGAAGATGAAGAGACGTTGAAGCAATACGGATTACGGATGAAAGCATGCCGCATCATCGTGAACGCGCCATCATCCCAAGGGGCAATCGGCGACATTTATAATGCGTATATGCCATCTCTGACACTCGGCTGCGGTTCATACGGAAACAACTCCGTCAGCACGAACGTAACAACTGTCCATTTATTGAACATCAAAAAAATGGCGAAAAGGAATGTCAATATGCAATGGTTCAAAGTTCCGCCAAAAATCTACTTTGAGAAGAATTCCATTCAGTATCTGTCGAAAATGCCTAACATCTCGAAAGCATTCATCGTCACAGATCCTGGAATGGTCAAACTCGGCTATGTGGACCGCATCCTGTATTACTTAAGGAAGCGCCCGGATTATGTACATTGCGAAATTTTCTCAGATGTTGAACCGGATCCATCCATCGATACAGTAATCCGTGGAGCAGAGATGATGGCTGCATTCCAACCGGATGTAATCATTACATTAGGCGGAGGATCAGCTATGGATGCCGCGAAAGGGATGTGGTTGTTCTATGAGCATCCTGATGTTCCGTTCCATGGAATCAAGCAAAAATTCCTTGATATCCGTAAACGGGTGTACAAATATCCGAAACTTGGCCATTCTGCACAGTTTGTAGCGATTCCGACAACGTCAGGAACAGGGTCTGAAGTGACAAGCTTCTCTGTTATCACTGATAAAGAAAGCAATGTTAAATATCCTCTGGCTGACTACGAGCTGACACCTGATGTGGCAATCATCGATCCGCAGTTCGTTATGACGGTTCCGCCATCTGTCACAGCAGATACAGGGATGGATGTGCTGACACACGCCATTGAAGCATACGTTTCCAATATGGCCAACGACTACACCGATGCATTGGCGCTGAAAGCAATCGAAATGGTCTTCGAGTATTTGCCGAAAGCATACCATAACGGAAATGATGAAAAGGCTAGGGAAAAAATGCATAATGCCTCCACTATCGCCGGAATGGCATTCGCGAATGCATTCCTTGGAATCAACCATAGCCTTGCCCATAAAATGGGGGCAGAATTCCATATCCCGCACGGCCGTGCGAATGCAATGCTTCTGCCGCATGTCATCCGCTATAATGCGCAAAAACCGAAGAAATTCGCTGCATTCCCTAAATATGAGCATTTCATTGCTGATCAGCGTTATGCAGACATCGCCCGCCGCCTTGGCTTGCCATGCGAGACAGTAGAGGAAGGCGTGGAAAGCCTGGTACAGGCTATCATCCGATTGGCCAAAGACATGAATGTCACGATGAGCCTTAAGGACTTCGGTGTGTCAAAAGAAGAATTTGACAGCAAGGTAGAATATCTTGCCGACAAAGCTTTCGAAGATCAATGCACAACAGCTAATCCGAAGCTTCCGCTCGTCTCAGAGCTGGCCGACATATACAGATCCACTTATAAAGGAGTCTAAATCACTCTTTTATATAGATTCAATCTCTCCTTTTTTAAGCCCCATCCTGACTGGATGGGGCTTTTTCAGTCAATAGATTAACAATCTGACGAAAGAGAAAACCTGCAAAATGATCGAAAAACAGACGGAAATGAACGAAAATTGCGCCAAAGTGAAAGGAAAGGTCCTGAAAGCGAATGAATACCGACTTAAAGCAAGTGTTTTACCGGTCTATCGGCCTATCAGCTGGCAATAACGAAGAATCGACGGCCAGAATGTTAAAGAAAAATTGTTTTCATAATGATAGCTGGCGAAAAATGAGTTTTTTTCACGCATTGTCACCAGTTCCAGAAATTCAAAGGCACTGCATTTCGGGAAACGGCCGCCTTAAATAGCTGAAATTGGATTTTGAACTGTTCGAAAGACGTGATGCTGTTTACATCAATCATTTGCAGGAATGTTCCGATGATCTCCGGGTCTTCATCTGCCAGAAAATCGGTGACATATAGTTTGTAGGAAAAGCGGTCCCAAATCGTTTCATAGCCGATGAAGGAATCGGGCATCTTATTGGACATACGCGAGGGCTCCTTTTTGTATAGGATGCCCTTTAAAGGGGTAGATGCATACAAAAAAACCGGCGGATATCCGCCGGCTTTGCCTGTCTTACTTATACATTTCCGCGATTTGTGCTTGAAGGTCTTTGTCTTCAAGGTATTCATCATAAGTCATCATTTTGTCGACTATGCCGTTCGGTGTGATTTCAATGATCCTGTTGGCAATCGTTTGGACGAACTGATGGTCATGGGATGCGAAGATCATGGACCCTTTGTATGCTGTAAGGCCATTGTTCAATGCAGTTATTGACTCAAGGTCCAAGTGGTTTGTCGGTTCATCAAGCATAAGAATGTTAGCTCCGCTAAGCATCATCTTGGACAGCATGCAGCGAACTTTTTCCCCTCCGGAAAGGACGCTTGCTTTCTTAAGGACTTCTTCACCAGAGAAGAGCATTCTGCCAAGGAATCCGCGAAGGAAGCTTTCGCTGTCATCCTTCGGCGAATATTGGCGCAGCCAGTCTACAAGCGTCATGTCGCAGCCCTCGAAATACTCGGAGTTGTCATTCGGGAAGTATGCCTGGGTTGTCGTAACACCCCATTTATAGCTTCCTCCGTCAGCTTCCATTTCGCCGGCAAGGATTTTGAACAATGCGGTTTTGGCGATTTCGTTTCGGCCGACAATGGCAATCTTATCGCCTTTGTTCATGATGAAATTAACGTTATTCAATACTTGCTCGCCATCGATCGTTTTAGAAAGGCTTTCGACTCTCAACAGGTCGTTTCCGACTTCGCGGTCCTGTGTGAAGTTCACGTATGGATAGCGGCGTGAAGATGGCTGAATATCATCAAGCGTGATTTTATCAAGCAATTTTTTTCGTGAGGTTGCCTGCTTCGATTTGGAAGCGTTGGCGCTGAATCGGGCAATGAAGTTTTGCAGTTCCTTGATTTTTTCTTCTTTCTTCTTGTTGGACTCCTGGGACAGCTTCAGAGCAAGCTGGCTTGATTCATACCAGAAATCATAGTTGCCGACATAAATTTTGATTTTTCCAAAGTCAAGGTCGGCGATGTGTGTACAAACTTTGTTCAGGAAGTGACGGTCATGCGATACAACGATGACTGTATTCTCGAAATTGATCAGGAATTCTTCAAGCCATTGGATCGCATTGATGTCCAGGTGGTTGGTAGGCTCATCGAGAAGAAGGACATCCGGCTTGCCGAATAAAGCCTGTGCAAGTAGGACTTTAACCTTCTCGGCACCTGTCAGGTCTTTCATCAGTTTCGTATGAAGGTCTTCCGAGATTCCAAGCCCTTTCAGAAGGATGGCAGCTTCCGATTCTGCTTCCCATCCGTTCATGTCGGCAAATTCGCCTTCAAGCTCAGCGGCACGGATTCCGTCTTCGTCAGTGAAGTCAGGCTTCATGTAAATAGCGTCTTTCTCCAGCATGACATTGTATAGATGCTGATGGCCCATGATAACCGTCTTCAATACTTCTTCTTCGTCGTATTCGAAGTGGTTTTGCTTCAGGACAGCAAGGCGTTCGTTAGGCCCCATTGAAACATTTCCTGTTTGCGGCTCGATTTCGCCGGAAAGGATTTTTAAGAATGTAGATTTGCCGGCACCATTCGCGCCGATTAATCCATAGCAATTCCCGGGTGTGAATTTGATATTTACATCTTCAAATAGCTTGCGGTCCCCGTAGCGCAAACTTACATCAGTAACAGTGATCATTAAAGGCATACCTCCACGTATCTATTCTTAAACGCTTCATGCGGCAATATAGGCCATCATGAAAGAGTTTATAATCAAATAGTCATTCAAATCTTAATTATAGTCCAGAAACCTTATATATTCAAGGTTTTCAAGAGATGGCCTTTATGGGAGGGGATGCCGCAGGCGAAAGAGGATGCTGCAGCCGGTCCGGCATAAGACAGGCGGGGGCTATAGATTCAAGTCTGCATTCTCGTGTATATCGATCAGCTCAAAACGTTCACATACGAGCATCATATCTTCTGTGTACTCAAGCCCTATTTTCGTCAATTGTTCAGTGAAGAATTCCACGTGCACCTCTTTCCAGTACCGGTATGTACGGTCACCTTCGCCTTCTGCAATCGCAAACTCTTCAGGGACCTCATTCATCGGCATGATTTGGACATCCGAGGTCCTGATGATTGCTACAGGTTCATCTTTTGAATTCAAGATGATACTAAAATCGTTGACAGCAGGGATGGGTTCTTTTTCAATCTCATAGAATATATACCCTGAACAGGTTGCCGTTTTGACTCCTTCAATGACCAGGCGGGCAAGGCCGTCAGGGTTTGCCCCGAATTGCCATGCTGTTACCGATTGTGGCTTTTCCAATCCTTTTGATTCCCAGTATTCATTCCAATAGGCTCGTGAAGCTTCATTCATCATTTTTTCTCTCTCCATTCATCTGGTTCCGCCTCCGTTCAGCAAAGGGATTCGGAGACCGTGTGCTTCTTTATATGTCCTTCCAGATTATTATTGCATAAATATCGCCTTCTGGAATTAAATTTTTAGAAAAGTGAAACTAATGCAACCTTTCATTCGTTTAATACTATATATACTGCTATTAAGCCAGATTGGGGTGAGCATTGGTGAGACGGACATTCCTATTCTTATTTGCTATCATATTCATTTTTTTGTTAAGCGCCTGTTCCGCGCAAAATAACGGTTCTTCAGATATCGAGATGAAGCTTGTGGATGAAAACCTGAAACTGAAGGAAGAGATTTTCGATCTTGAAAACGAGCTGGAAGAAACTTTGGAGAAAGAGAAGGAAGAACAGGTAATCGAAAGCCGCATCTTATCTTTTTTCTATTACATAAACGAAGGAAACAGTGAAGAAGCCGAGCGGAGGACAACCGGGAAGATCCATATTTCCCATAATGGGGTTCGGTCATCAGACGGAAAAATGCTTGTTTCTGGACTGGATGGGAACTTTGCTATGCAGATGGTCCAGTCGGAGTGGAAAGGGAACAATCAATGCGAAGCGACACTTACGGTCCTGAAGGATGAACGGAAACAAAGGGTGAAAGTCTCCCTCGTAAAAACAGGGGAAGAGTGGAGAATCGAAGACTTTCATATAATATCGGCAGACCGGAATGCCGGCACTATATAAACAGGCATGCAAACGCCTTGCACGCGGGCCAATCAGGCTTGATGCGGGGCGCTTTTCATTCTCGGGCACCATTGGAAAAACTTATAACCTTCGATTAAATCTGCCTAATTTTTAAGCAAGTGGAACTATGATACTTTTAAAAGGATGAGAAGGGGGAAGAAAATGAAAGCGATCATCCAAAATGAATTTGGCGATGCCAGTGTCCTTACCTATGCAGATGTTGATTTGCCTATTAAAGGTGAAAATGAAGTGTTGATAAAAGTGGCCTATGCAAGCGTTAATTATGCAGATATAAAAAAACGTAAAGGAAATAAAGAAAAAGGTAGTTTTCCTATAACCCTTGGATTGGATGTTTCAGGAACAATTGAAGAAGCCTCTCCTGCATCTGCCTTTTCAAAGGGTGACCGGGTCATAGCCTTCCCGAAATCTGGTGCATACGCAGAGTATGCTGCTGCAAATGAGCATTTAGTATTTAAAATCCCAGGCAGCCTGCCGTTTCAACAAGCTGCATCAATGCCCACGGTTGCTATTTTATCCTATATGCTCCTGCACGAAATTGCCCAAGTCAAAAAAACGGATACGATTGTCATACATAGTGCTGCAGGCGGTGTAGGCTCAATGCTTGTACAAATGGCAAAACTGGCTGGTGTCCATAAGATTATAGGAACTGTCGGAAATAAGAATAAAGAAAACTATGTTAAAACATTAGGGGCTGATTTCGTTTGCACCTATGATACAT
>CAKQBC010000135.1 GCA_934215995.1 uncultured Bacillus sp.
CATCGCCCTGATCAGCATCCTGTCCGTATTTCTGTGGAGGCTGTCGAAAAGCATCGGCAAAACGAGGGACCCATTCGGCAGGCTGCTCGTATTCGGTGCCTGTGTCCTTTTCGGAATCCAGGCAATCTATAATGTAGCAATGACATTCGGGCTTTCGCTGTACGTGGATATGCCGTTGCCATTTGTCAGCTATGGGGTGGGGCATACAATCATCAATGCTATCCTGATCGGAATTATATTAAGCGTGTACAGGCGGAAGGACTTTGTTCCGGTGGCTGTATCATAAGACCGCCTTAGGGCGGTCTTTTTTCTCGATAAGATATGGTTATGGAAGGTATGCCGATATTCAAAAGAATCAGGAGAGTAAACCGGTGATAGAATTAGGGGGGAACTATAAATGCTGGTTTGACAGCCAAATTGGGATGGGGGTTATGCAATGGAATATGTGATCCGGCCTATCGGGACGGTCCGCAATGAAAGGACAGACGCGGAAGATGACTACTGGGGCGGAGTTGTTTCGGAGATTATTGTAGATTTGGATGAGAGCAGCCTGGATGGCATAGAGGAGTTTAGCCATCTGGAAATCTTCTATGTGTTTCACCTGCCAGCTGAAGAAAAGATTGAATATACCGCAAGAAATCCGAGGAATAATCCGGCTTATCCGAAGGTTGGGATATTCGCCCAGCGGGGGAAAAACCGGCCGAATAGAATTGGGGCGACAGTCGTCGAACTGGTCAGAAAAGAAGGGAACAAGCTATTTGTAAGGGGGCTTGATGCGCTGGACGGAACGCCCGTCATCGACATGAAGCCTGTGATGAAAGAATTCCTTCCGTCGGCTGAGGTCAGGCAGCCGGCGTGGGTAACGGAACTGATGGCTGATTATTGGAAGTGATGATAAGGATTTAGCCTGCTCGCTTCCCGTTTGATTCATACAACTCACCGGGTTATAATTAGAAAATTACAACTTCAGTCAAAATGGGGGAATCATAATGCCGTCATCAAACAGCAATTTATACATATGGAAGCCTTTTTCAACGTCACCGCCGCCGCCGTTTACTCCTGCTTTTTTGTCAGCGTTGCACAATCCTATATTAAAAACAGAGTGAGAATCTGAGAAACAGAGGCTCCTTCTCAGATTCGAAGGAGTAGACGATGAAATCTAAAATTCAGTTCCTTTCTTCAATGGTCATTTTTGGCACAATCGGCGCATTCGTGAGATTCATTGATTTATCTTCAAGTGAAATCGCTTTATTGCGGGGCCTGATCGGCTGTTTATTTTTACTGGCAGTTCTGTTCATGATGAAGAAAAAAATGTCATGGGCATTAGTGAAAAGAAATATGCTTGTTTTAGTGCTTTCCAGCATTGCCTTGGGCGGAAATTGGATTTTCCTTTTCGAGGCGTATAAGCATACAACCATTTCAAATGCAACGCTCAGTTATTATTTTGCGCCAGTGTTTGTCCTGCTTCTTACGCCGATTGTACTGAAGGAGAAGCTATCAGCAAAGAAAATCATCTGCATCGGTATAGCGATGCTTGGCATGCTGCTGATTGTCGGCAATGGCGGGATGAGTGGAGCGGGATCGGGCCATTTAATCGGCATTGGCTACGGTTTGTTGGCAGCTATCCTGTACGCTTCGTTAATGATGATCAATAAATTCATCAAACAGATGGACGGCTTGGAGATTACATTCATTCAGCTTGGGATTTCCACCCTGCTGCTCATGCCGTATGTGTTCTTTACCGAAGGGTTTGGCATTTTGGAAGTGTCGGAATCCTCGATTCCTTTTATATTAATTTTAGGGATTGTTCACACAGGGATCGGCTTCCTGTTATTCTTCTCAGGCATGCAGAAATTGAAGGGCCAGAGCATCGCGGCACTCAGTTATACGGACCCGATCACATCTTTGGTGGTTTCTGCGGTGATCCTCCAGGAACAAATGACCCTTGTCCAATTGCTCGGCGGCGCATTGCTATTGGGCGCTACATTCATCAGTGAAAATCAAGCGATTCGATTTTCAAGGCGAACGAAGATAAAACCAGCTAATTAAGAAAAAGCAGCGGAAGGCATCGTCTTTTGCTGGTTCACAAAGAAAAAGCCGCCCAAACAGGCGGCTTTTGAATTTATTAATATGCGCGGGCAAACCAAACAGTGTGTTTCGCTTCTTTTCCGCAGTTGATGCACGTGTGCTTTTTCGCTGGCGGATTGAAAGGAATGTTGCGCGTTGTGAATTTAGTTTGTTCCTTAATGCTTTCTTCGCAAGCGTCATCTCCGCACCAGCCTGCCAATACCCAGCCAGGGATTGTTTCGTTTGCTTGGGATTCCTCAATATGCTGTTTCAATTGCTCAGCAGTATCGATGTGTGTGTGCGAATGCTGTGCACGGAATTCTTTTGCCTTTTCGAATAGGCGAGTCTGCATTGTTTCAAGCTCTTGTTTAATTGTATCGACAACGGATTCCAAATCAACAGATACTTTGCCGTCTTCATCGCGCGCTTTCATAAGGGCTTGGTTGTTTTCAAGATCGCGAGGCCCTAATTCAAGTCGTACTGGAACACCTTTCAGCTCCCACTCATTGAATTTGAATCCAGGCGATTGATCGGAATCATCAAGGCGGACACGGATTCCTTCTGCTTTCAGTGCAGCATAGATTTCATCCAGCTTTTCCATGATTGCAGGGTTCTTCTTCCATGGGCCGACAGGAATCAGGACAACTTGTGTCGGTGCGATTCTTGGAGGAAGGACAAGGCCTTGCTCATCACCGTGCACCATGATCACTGAACCGATCAGGCGAGTGGATGTACCCCATGATGTTGTATGCACATACGTATGTTTATTTTCTTTGTTCAAATATTTAATATCGAATGCTTCCGCAAACTTTGTGCCCAAGTAGTGGGATGTACCTGCTTGTACCGCTTTTCCGTCCTTCATCATTGCTTCGATGGAGAATGTATCAACCGCACCGGCAAAACGCTCTGAAGGCGTCTTTTGGCCATCGTATACAGGGATCGCAAGCAATCCTTCAACGACTTCTTTGTAAATCTCAAGCATCTGCATTGTTTCTTTGCGTGCTTCTTCTTCATCGACATGGGCTGTATGGCCTTCCTGCCATAGAAACTCGGATGTACGGATGAACGGAAGGGTTTTCTTTTCCCAGCGGAATACGTTCGCCCATTGGTTGATCAATACAGGCAGGTCGCGGTAGCTCTTGATCCAGTCAGAGTACAGGTGGCCGATCATTGTTTCTGAAGTTGGGCGAAGCGCCAGGCGTTCCTCCAATTTCTCGCCGGCTGCTTCCGTAACCCAAGGAAGTTCAGGGGAGAACCCTTCAATATGGTCTTTTTCCTTTTGGAAAAAGTTTTCCGGAATCAGCATCGGGAAGTAGGCATTGCGGTGTCCTGTTTCCTTGAAACGCTTATCCATTTCCGCTTGGATATGCTCCCAGATTTCATAGCCGTCCGGCTTGAATGCGATACAGCCGCGGACAGGCGTGTAATCGAATAGGCCAGCTTTCTGGATGGTATCGATATACCATTTTGTAAAATCATTCGTTTTTTGAGACATCAGTGTTTTCCTCCTGAAAATAACTTTGAAAAAATAAAAAAGCATAGAGAGCCCTAATAAAAGGACGCCTCTATGCTTAGTAGACGTGGTACCACCTTACTTCAGCCTGCTGAAAAAGCAAGCCCTCTAGCGTCAATAACGAGACGAACCGGTTAGTTTGTTGCTAACATCTCCGTGGCAGGTTTCAATAAGAAGGGGTGATATAGCTTCCAGCCTAAGGCTATATTCTCTAGTTCACAATTCTTATTTACTTGATCACTTCATCGATTGCATATGTATAACCTAATATAACAACTTGGTTCAGGGAATTCAATATTTATTATTGCACAAAATATATAATTCGTAATCAATCTGGCGAAATTTATTTCAATGCGTCATATTTTCATCGGTTCTTGTTAGAATAAAGACTAACCCAGACCGCAATCTTTGTTGCTAAAAAAAGGTTGATGATTGTTTCCGGCAAATCGCATATAATTTTTGGGTGTAAAAAACCGTTCCAGTAACGGAAAAAGCGTAAATTGGAGGATATGACTGATGAACACATTGCCAAATTGCCCTAAATGCAATTCAGAATATACATATGAAGATGGTGCACTGCTCGTTTGCCCTGAATGCGGACACGAATGGACGCTTGAATCAGAAGCGGAAGAAAACGAGGAAAAAGTATTCAAGGATGCGAACGGAAACATCCTTCAGGACGGGGATACTGTATCCGTAATCAAAGATTTGAAAGTAAAAGGCAGCTCATCTGTCCTGAAGCAAGGGACAAAAGTGAAAAACATCCGCCTTGTGGATGGCGACCATGATATCGACTGCAAAATCGACGGCTTCGGCCCAATGAAGCTTAAATCGGAATTCGTGAAGAAAATCTGATTGGCCGTTCCCAATCCTGCAATAGCATATTTCAAGCCCAAACGGAACAAAAGTTGTACAATGGCAATGTACACATTTTCCCGAGGGGGTTATATGCATGGTAATCGTAACGAACAGGATTAAGGTGAAGACAGGAATGGGAGCAAAAATGGCTCCTGCATTCACTAGCGGAAACCGTCTTGAGCAATTCGACGGGTTCAAGAAAGTGGAAGTATGGCTCAGAACCAACAAAGAAGAATATGACGAACTGAACGTGAACATGTATTGGGATTCAATGGAGGCGTTTGAAGGCTGGAGGAACAGCGACGAATTCAAGCAAGCCCATAAGCGCCCTGAACCTGGGGAGCAAACAGGCGAATCACCGATGCTCGGCAGCGAAATCGTCATTTCCGATATTGTTGCTGTAAAAGAGAAATAACAAAGAAACAGGGAGGCAGAAGCTTCCCTGTTTTTTTGCTTTTATAAGTTTTTGCTGTAAACCGGAGATGTCCGCACTTCAACGGTCAACGCGCCATTTTGGACGGTTGTGCGAAGCAGAAGCGGCGCGCCGGTTGTGTTTTGGAACCTGAAATCAAGCGCTCCGTATGCAACGGTCGCGTCCCGTCCTTCCGGTACATAGCCGACTTTCACCGAGTGATTATGCTTTTCGACATATTGAACCCCTAATTGATCGATGGCATTGTACAAGGTAGATGAAGTTTGGCAGACCCCTCCGCCAATCCCCATCACCAGCTCGCCGTCGACAGCGACTGGGGCTTCTTGGTAGCCATTCTCCTCATTGCCGGGCCCGACAGTGGAATTGTAGGAAAAAATATCGCCGTTCCCGATAATCACGTTGTTCAGCGCTTCGGCGGACAGCTCAATGTTTTTCGTGCGCCCGGCGACCGCGCTGTTGAAATAGGTCGTGTAGGATGCAATCACAACCTCGCCGAGCTGCGGCACTTCTTCAACGCGATAGGCACTCTCTCTTGTGGTTACCGGGAGCTCGACTGTCCCACCTTTTGCCGAAGCTGTAAGAATCCGATTGACCAATTCCTTCTCATCAAGGACTACGCGGGGCTGGCCTTTGATGATTTGGCCGTTCGCATCGACTTTATCGGCGACCATCCGCTGGTCGATCCCCGGAGAGCCTTCTTTTCCCCTGGCCCATTCCTTTGCCCATTGTGTGACTGTCGATTCATATCCGGCATCGTTTGTTCCGTAGCCCAATTCGTCAGGGAAGAACTCTTTCAGTACCTGGCCTGAATTCGGATCGGTGACCGTCAATTGTACGGGTTCCGGCTCTTCGATGACTGGTTCAGCCGGTTTCACTTCCTCCTCTTTCTTTACTTCTAGAGGCTCGCTTACCGTCTTTTCTTCTTTTTCTGTGCAGCCAGCCATTGCTGTTCCCGCCAGCAGCATTAGCATCATAGGCAAAACTTGTTTATTCATAGACCCCTCTTCACCACTTTTTCTATATTCTCTATATCCATCTTTATTCATGTGCGCCAATTATATGAATCGGATCCAAGCTGGGCTCCCGTCCTTTTTTAGTCTATATCGGAATGGTGCCCGCCCGTCACCGGCAGTAGATTTGTTTGGCTTTGTTTGAAGATAAATACATCTTATTAGACGTATGAAAGCTGAAAATGTTGCCGTTTTTCATTGAATTTTACGAATTTTTCCATTTAAGTATTCCGGATGCCCCGTATAAGCCGGCATGCGGTTCAGAAAGTTGATTGGAACGCCTCGTTGGAATATTATAGAAACCAACGAACGCACAGGGGGAGACATCTAAATGAAAAAAATATATATCATTCATGAAAATGACGAGTGGACACAGCATTTGACGAAACGGCTGGATGAACTGGAGCTTCCGTATGAGTCGTGGCATTTGGATAAAGGGATTGTCGATCTGACTGCAGAGCCTCCTGAAGGGGTTTTTTATAACCGGATGAGTGCTTCATCGCATACAAGGGGCCACCGGTATGCACCGGAATTGGCAGGGGGCGTCCTTGCCTGGCTTGAATTCCATAACAGGAAGGTTTTCAACGGGTCAGCAGCTTTGCATCTCGAACTCAGCAAAATCAATCAATATACCGCTCTTGAGGCAAGCGGCATCCGCACACCGAAAACAATCGGGGCTGTCGGCCGCAAACAGATTATCGAGGCGGCGGAAAAACTCGGGAAAACGCCGTTCATCACAAAGCATAACCGTGCCGGCAAAGG
>CAKQBC010000136.1 GCA_934215995.1 uncultured Bacillus sp.
ATCATTACTAAACTATGTGAAGCTGCCGTTATTTATAACTTCAATCTTTCAAGTTTATGAAAAGAGAGCCGCGTACTTTTTGGGCATAGAAAAACGCCACCCTTTGCGGATGGCGCTGATGATTATTCAGATAGGGCAACGAATGCTTTTTCTGCTGCAGCAATCGTTTTTTCAATATCCTCATCTGTGTGGGCAGTGGATAAGAACAGCCCTTCAAATTGGGATGGCGGCAGGAAGATTCCCTGGTTTGCCATTTCCCTGTAGTAGGAAGCGAAAAATGCCAAATCTGATGTTTTCGCTTTTTCATAGTTTGTTACTTCCTCATTTGTGAAGAAGAAGCCGACCATGGACCCTGCACGGTTGAAGCTGCAAGGTACGTTGTATTTCCCGGCTGCTTTCGTGATGCCTTCTTCAAGCAAGTCTCCTTTTCTGCTGAACTCCGTATAGTCTTCAGGAGTAAGAAGGCTCAATGTCGTATAGCCGGCCGTCATCGCCAGCGGATTTCCGGATAATGTTCCAGCCTGGTAGATGGAGCCGCTTGGTGCGATCTGCTTCATGATTTCTTCTCTGCCGCCGAACGCGCCCACCGGCACCCCTCCGCCTACAACCTTGCCGAGGCATGTAATGTCAGGATCGATGCCGAAGTAACCGCTCGCACAATTGTAGTCGACACGGAACCCGGTCATGACTTCATCAAATATCAATAAGGAGCCATATTGCTTCGTGATGTCACGAAGGCCTTGCAGGAATCCGTTCTGCTGAGGGACAACGCCCATGTTGCCGGCTACAGGCTCAACAATCACACCTGCAATGTCCTCTCCGAATTGCTCGAACGCATACCGGACGCTTTCAAGGTCATTATATGGCACAGTGATCGTATTTTTCGCGATTCCTTCAGGCACACCCGGGCTATCAGGAAGCCCTAATGTTGCCACTCCGGATCCGGCCTTGATCAGCAATGAATCTCCATGTCCATGATAGCAGCCTTCGAATTTCAGGATTTTGTTTCTTCCTGTATATCCCCTGGCCAGGCGCAATGCACTCATGGTTGCTTCCGTGCCCGATGACACCATGCGGATCATCTCGATGGAAGGAACCCGTTCAATGATCAGCTTGGCAAGTTTATTCTCGAGTTCAGTAGGCGCACCGAAGCTTGTCCCTGTTTCTGCGATTTTTTTGATTGCTTCCACAACTTCAGGATGGCTGTGCCCCAAAATGAGCGGTCCCCAAGACAACACATAATCGATGTATTCATTGCCGTCGATATCATAAATTTTCGAGCCTTGTCCCCGTTCCATGAAGATCGGGTCCATATCGACGGACTTGAATGAACGAACCGGGCTGTTCACTCCCCCGGGCATTAAACGGACGGCTTCACTGTAGGCCTTCTTCGACTTTTCATAAGATCTCATTCTATCAGTCTCCTTTTTAACAAATAACGGTCATTTCCCATCCAGCCAGCGTGCAACATCTTTTGCATGGTACGTGATAATCAAATCCGCACCTGCTCGCTTCATCCCGAGAAGGGTTTCCAGGACGATGGATTTCTCATCGATCCAGCCGTTCTGTGCAGCTGCCTTGACCATGCTGTATTCGCCGCTCACATTGTAAGCGACAAGAGGCAGGTTGTAGTTATTTTTCACGTCCCGGATGATATCCAAATAGGACAGTGCCGGCTTCACAATCAGGAAGTCTGCACCTTCCATAACATCAGACTCCGCTTCCCTGAATGCTTCCATCCGGTTGGCCGGATCCATCTGATAGGTCTTGCGGTCGCCGAACTGAGGCACGCCGTTCGCCGCATCACGGAATGGCCCGTAGTAGGAAGACGCGTATTTGACAGAGTAGGACATGATCGGGATATCGGTATATCCGGCTTCATCCAGCCCTGCACGGATTGCTGCCACAAAGCCATCCATCATATTGGAAGGGGCTATAATATCCGCACCTGCTTCCGCCTGGCTTACCGCTGTTTTCACCAAGTATTCGAGAGAAGCATCATTGACGATTTCCCCACCTTCGACAATCCCGCAATGGCCGTGGTCCGTATACTCGCATAAGCATGTGTCTGCAACAACCAGCACTTCCGGATAGTTATCCTTGATCAGCCTTGTTGCTTCCTGTACAAGCCCGTTATGGCTGAATGCGCCTGTTCCGCATGCATCCTTCTCTTCCGTGAATGGCACTCCGAACAAAATGATTGCTCTGATCCCCAAGCTGACTGCCTCTTCCACTTCGCCAAGAACTTGATCCAGCGATAGCTGATAGATTCCGGGCATAGAATGGATTTCATTTCTCACGTTCTCTCCTGCATGGACAAATATCGGGTAAATCAGGTCATCCGTATGCAAATGCGTTTCTCTGACCAATGCCCGCATGCTAGCGCTATTACGTAACCTTCTGTGTCTTGAAAATTGCATTTCCGCCATTTTTATTTCCTCCTAGCTTTTATGTACCGTATTCAGAGAGGCTATTGAACAAACCTTCCATCGTATACGGATTTCCGCAAACCGGCACTGAGAGCCCATAGGCTTCAGCTGTTTTTTTCGCTACCGGGCCGATGCAGGCAAACAGGCACCGGTCAAGCTTTTCCTCTAATTTATATGCATGGACGATTCTCATGAAATGATGGACCGCTGACGAACTGGCGAATGTGATGATATCCAGTTTTTCCGACTCAAGCGCTTCCTTCAGCAAAGCGGCGCTTCCATCCGGCAAAACTGTTTCATAAAGGATGATCTCATCGCATCTGTGGCCATGGTTCTCTAACGCTGTGGAAATCAGGTCCCTCGCAAGGCTGCCCTTGACAAGGAGTATTTTCGATCCGGCTTCCAGCCTCGGCATGAATTCCTCCACAAATGCTTCTGCAACGAATTCGCCCGGGACAAACTTGGGCTCATAGCCTTTTTGCTTGATGCTTTCCGTTGTCTTGTCGCCGATGCTTGCTATGTTCGGCAGCTTTGTCCCTTCTTCCGCTTGTTTAAAAAAGAAGCGCACGCCATTTTTGCTGGTGAAGATGATCCAGTCATATTCACTTGCTGATTGGAGCTTCCTCATTTCCTCTTCATGCAGCTCCCTGCCGATAAAACCGACCAAAGGGATGACTGCCGGCTCAGCACCCTGTCCGGCAAGCAATGCGGAAAATTCCCCGCTATCCTTTTCCGGACGGGTGATCAGCACTCTTTTCCCTTTCAGATAAGAACGGCTCATGATTGATCAGTCTCTTTTTTGACTGCATCGATCAGTTCTTGCCCTCCCCGTTCCTTCAATAAGCCAGCAGCTCTTTTCCCGACTTCTTCCGGGTCTGTACCCGTAACTTCTTCTTTCAGGATCACTGTCCCGTCCGGCTGGGCAACGAGGGCCGTAAGCTTGATTTCCCCAGTATCGGAAATGGTTGCATATCCGGCAATCGGAACTTGGCAGCCTCCTTCCATTTCATTCAGGAATGTTCTTTCGGCAGTCACTGTCTTCGTTGTCGGCAAGCTTTCGAATTTCTTCAGTGCCTCAAGAAGCTCGGCATCATCCGAACGGCATTCGATTGAAAGGGCTCCTTGCCCTACAGCAGGAAGGCATACTTCCGGCTCAAGGAATTCAGTCACAACATCCTTGCTCCAGCCCATCCTCGAAAGCCCCGCTGCCGCAAGAATGATTGCATCGTACTCTTCATCCTTCAGCTTTTGCAGTCTTGTATCGATGTTGCCCCTTATCCATTTGATTTCAAGGTCCGGCCTGACAGCAAGCAATTGGGCGCTTCTGCGCAGGCTGCTGGTGCCGACGATAGCGCCGGGCTTTAGCTGCTCCAATGTTTTCCCGTCTTTTGCAATAAGCGCATCCCTATGGTCTTCCCGTCCTGGAATGCATCCGATTGTAAGCCCTTCCGGAAGTTCGGCCGGCATATCCTTCATGCTATGTACTGCCATATCCGTTTCCTTCGTAAGCAATGCATGTTCAATTTCTTTGACAAACAGTCCCTTGCCGCCTACTTTGGATAATGTCACATCAAGGATGCGGTCTCCCTTTGTGACGATTTCCTTCACTTCGAATTCGAAAGGCAAGCCAAGCCCCTTCAATTGTTCGATTACCCAATTTGTCTGTGTCAGGGCTAATTTGCTTCTTCTTGAGCCAACGATTATTTTTCTCATAGTATCCTCCTATATGTTCCAGAAATGAAAGGTTGATAGACTGCCAAACAGGAAGAAATTGACCAGCATGAAGAAAAATACGCCGATATTCCAATATGCCAGCGTTTTCCCGTTGACCTGCTTTCTCACCTTCATATAAATGATAGTGCTATAGAGAACCAGCATGATAAAGGAGCCGATGATCTTAATATCGGTCCAGATGATGCCCGGCACTTTAATATATGCCCAGAGCACCCCGAGCACGAGTGCTGAAAACAGAAGCGGGACCCCTATCGCATTCAGGATATGGGACAACTTTTCAAGGTTATGCAGATCGCCGATCCGGATGAGCCGTTTCCCCCATTTTTTCCTCTTAAGTAAATCATATTGCAATAGATAAAGTATTGCAAAAACGAACGACAGGGTAAATGTTCCATAGGCCAGGAAAGCAATCATGATGTGGATGATCAGCAATTCCGAGACGAGCTGTTCAGCCAATACTTCCGAATGGGCCTGCGTGGGGGCGAACGTATGGATCGCCATCGCAATAAAACCAAGCACATTCGTAAAGAAAACGGTGAAATCGGTTTTCATCAGCTTATTGATGACCAATGACAGGGTGACCAGCACCCATACATAAAAATAAAGCCCTTCGAAAATGGTCAGGACCGGAAAACGCCCTGTCTTCACTACGTACAAAAACAAAAAAATTGTTTGCAGGACCCAAACAACACTAAGCAGCCGGAAGGCATATGTATTCACCTTCCGGTTATTATGAAGAAAATCAATGAAATATAAGAGAACGGATAAGCAATATAACAATACCGTGGCTTCGTGCAGCCTGGCCATCGCCATGTCCAGCATAATCAGGTCCCCGCTCATGCCTCGACGGCCACTGCTTTGATTTCCTTAGCAGCTGAAGGTGCGGGCACTGCTGCAGCTTGCATTGTTTTTTGCTTTTCGACCAGCCCGTCAATTTTGAATGTTTTGACGAAATTCTCCAAAGCATGTTCATGGTTTTTTTGCCCTGCCAATTCTTTTGCATAAAGAATCGGATCTTTCAGCATCTGGTTGATGATGCTCTTCGTATGCTTATTGATCACTTTGCGGTCATGCTCTGAGAGGTGAGGCAGCTTCCTTTCAATGCTTTCAAGCGTTTCGGCCTGGATGGCGATCGCTTTCTCCCGCAAGGCGGAAATGACCGGCACCACGCCAAGCATATTGAGCCAATTATTGAATTCTTCCAATTCCCTCTCGATCATAACCAGGATCATTTCTGCAGCGATCTTTCTCTCCTGCAGGTTCGCTTCCACAATTCCTTCCAAGTCATCGATATCATAAAGGAAAACACTGTCCAGATCGGACAATGCCGGCTCCAGATCCCTCGGCACGGCGATGTCGACCATGAATACAGGGCGGCCTTTCCTCATTTTATTGACGTATGTCATCATTTCTTTTGTGACGACATATTCTTTTGATCCAGTCGAAGAAATCACAATATCCGCATCCACTAATGCGCATTGCAATTCGCGGAGCTCTTTCGCCTTGCCGGAAAACTTCTCAGCCAGCTTAATGGCTTTCTGATACGTCCGGTTGATGACGGATACCTTCTTCGCTCCTGCACTGTACAGGTTTTGGATGGCAAGTTCCCCCATTTTGCCCGCTCCGATTACCAGTACATTTTTATCATTCAGGCTGCCGAATATTTTCTTGGCCAATTCGACTGCCGCATAGCTCACTGAAACGGCATTTGTGTTGATTTCCGTCTCTGTATGGGCTCTCTTCGCAAGTGCTACTGCCTGTTTGAACAGCTTATTGAAAACGGTGCCTGTCGTCCCATTTTCCTGTGCCAGCTTAAAGCTTGAACGCACCTGCCCAAGAATCTGCGTTTCACCCAATACCATGGAATTCAGCCCGCATGTCACCTGGAAAAGATGGCCGACTGCCCGGTCTCCTTCATATATGAATAAGAATGGCGAAAATTCCTCTGCCGGAATGTTGAACCATTGTGATAAAAATTCTTTAATATAATAGCGGCCTGTATGAACCTGATCGACTACGGCATAAATTTCCGTACGGTTGCATGTGGAAATGATGATGTTTTCCAATATGCTTTTTTTGTTTTGAAGGGCCGTCATTGCATCGGCCAGTTCGGTTTCATTAAAGGATAATCGTTCACGAATTTCAACAGGGGCAGTCTTATAATTTAAACCAACTGCTAGTGTATACATCCCTTTGTCCGCACCCCCATAAATTTTACAAAATTTCCTATGTTATATTATAACATTACTGCCTATTGATATTTTAAAAGATTATGAACATATGGTGACTTCCCTATGATAGGATGAAAATAGGGCCTG
>CAKQBC010000137.1 GCA_934215995.1 uncultured Bacillus sp.
GCGGAACCCCTGGAAGCTGCCAAGCTAAGCAGCACGCCTGCAGCAGCAGAGTTTGATCCCAGGAACTCCTCATTTTTTGAGCCGATGATTACTCTGTTCTCTATTTTTTCATTTATAGGGCGATAACAGGCAGCGCATGTATAGATGGACAAAGATTGGCCCTTTCTGCAGGAAAGGGCTTTTTATGATCCTGCCAGGGATTAGTGATTCACGTGAGAGATAAAAGCTGGTTGATCCGTTCTTGGTCAAAACCGACGATGACTTCCTCTTCTATGACAAGAACAGGCGTCGAGAATGCATTATACTTATTCATCAGCTCTTTTTTTGCCCGGCTATCCCTGGCTATGTTTTTTTCTTCAAAAGAGATAGAGTGGTGCTTAAGATAGTTTTTGGCAAATTCGCAAGGCGGGCATGATGGCTGTGTATATAGAATGACTTTTTTCATTTTTTCCTCCGGAAATTGATTAAAAGATTTTTAGCGTAATCCATATAGATTATGGCCTTTTTGGGGTTTGGCGTCAATAAGGCGCCTGTACCCCGAGATAGGTGCAAGGCTAATGAAAGCGGATTGGGGAGGGGAAAGGGGCGAGTAGATTTTTGTTCCGATCCCCAATTAATGCCTGAATTGGAACTGTGAAATATTATTCTGAATATACTTAAGCGTAGCGGATGGATAATGACTTATGATATAGTGTAACCTATCGGTAAGAATTTTTGTTACATATTGAAAGGAGATGCTATAATGAGTCAATTACAAGGCATCATAACAAGGCTTGCTAGCCTTCAGGAAACTGCGAAGGAAACGGAGACAGCGCAGCGTTTTTTTGAAATAGATGGAGTTAAAAAATGCCAGGTTACTTATTTTAACAAAACAGCGATGTTTGAATTGGAAGTTTATGATGACAAAGGAAAGTCATCAAAATATCAATTCGATAATATAGACATGATTACAATCGAGATTTTCGATTTATTGCACGGGTAAGAAGAGTCCAGATTGGGCTCTTTCTTTTTTGGGTATAAAAGGATGTCCAACGGGGTCACCGTTTGTATAGTATGCTATAATGTGAGTGTGATTATATAAACGGATGCCAGTTCTTGCACAATCCTTTCGGGGTATGGAACAACAGAATTTTTAGAATAAAGTAGGGGTATTATTATGTTGACAAACATTTGCAGTGATTTCCTTGAAACATCTATCAGAGAGTACATTATTCCGGCAGAACGCGTAGCGCATGTGCAAATTACGAATAATCTGGAGCATGCACTGCTGGTATTGACAAAAAGCGGGTACACGGCAATACCCGTTCTTGATCCGCAATATAAATTATATGGGTTGATCAGCTCTCCAATGATTATGGATGCCATTTTGGGTCTGCAAAGAATCGAATTCGAAAAGCTTGAAGAGCTGAAGGTCAGTGAAGTCATGAAATCCGATATTCCTAGGCTTCGAATTGAAGATAGGCTGGAAATCGGGCTTGATCTGCTGATTGACCATCCATTCATATGCATTGAAAATGAGGAAGGAATTTTCGAGGGTATATTGACACGGAGAGCCATCCTGAAAAAAATCCAGACAATCCTGAACTGATGGTGGCGCTAAAAGAAGCGAAGGTCCTGCCTTAACCGGCGGGGGAAATTAATTGTAAAGGCATCAGCTGTCCGGCTGATGTCTTTTTTGATGCAAGGGCAAACTGGGCGCAAATAGGGGAGCCCTGAATTCCCTTCTTCCGGAAAATAATATAAACTAATACTATAAACAGAAACAAAGAGGGATACAGGATGAGTTTTTCTGAATATCAATTATTATCGGTGCTTGCACAGGAAATGAATATGCGGAAGGCCGCGGAAAGGCTATTCGTATCGCAGCCGGCATTATCGCAAAGGCTGCAGACAATTGAGAAGGAATGGCAGACCCAGCTTTTTTTGAGGTCCCAGAAAGGCCTGACGCTGACGCCGGCCGGAGAGGAAGTCGTCAAACTGGCCAATAGCATATTGGCCCAGCAGGAACGGGTAAGGGAAGAAATCCAGGCGATGGACAGCAAGGTGTTCGGTACACTTAAGATCGCATGTGCCACCATTGTCGGGCAGCATTGGCTGCCGAAGGTATTGAAGAGATATGTGAAAAGGTATCCGCACGCTAAAATATCCTTGGTCACCGGCTGGAGCAGTGAGATCCTGAAATCTTTATATGATGATACAGCGCATGTGGGCATCATCCGCGGAACCCCTGACTGGAAGGGAGTGAAGCACCAATTGTTCAAGGATAGGCTTTACCTGGTCGACACGGAGATGAATGATATTGAAAAGCTTCTGGAGACGGACAGGCCTTTCATCCAGTTTAAAAGTGATTCGAATTATTATCAGGAAATCCAGGACTGGTGGATGAGAAGGTTTGAAAGTGTACCCCGGAGGACAATTGTCGTAGACCAAATCGAAACATGCAAGCAGATGGCCTTGAACGGGATCGGCTATGCCATTTTGCCGGGGCTTACGTTTCATGATTACGAAAAGAATATACACAAGATTCCGCTATTGGATGAGCATGGGGAGCATCTTGAAAGGGATACGTGGCTTCTTGGATACGAGAAATCATTTGAGCTCCCTCAAATCAAGGCGTTTGTCGAAGTGGTCAAAGAGTATGTTGATGAAACAAAAAAAGGGAAAGCTGTTTAACTTGTCATTGATAAATCTCTCTGATAAAGTTAAGTTTAGTTTGATTTTTCAAGTTTAGGGAGGAGTATTTAGCCAATGAAAATGCTGGACGCAAAAGAAATCATTTCGTACATAGCGAACGCAAAAAAATCCACACCGGTGAAGGTCTATGTTAAGGGTGAGCTGGATGGAATCAGTTTCGGCGATCAATCAAAAACATTCATAACAGGAAATACAGGAATTGTATTCGGTGAATGGGATGATATTCACGAAGCCCTTGAAGCTAATAAAGAAAAAATCGAAGACTATGTTGTTGAGAATGATAGGAGAAATTCTGCCATCCCAACACTTGACCTTAAAAATATTAAAGCGCGCATCGAGCCGGGCGCCATCATCCGTGACCAAGTTGAAATTGGTGATAATGCGGTAATTATGATGGGGGCATCCATCAATATTGGGGCTGTAATCGGTTCCGGAACGATGATCGACATGAATGTTGTATTGGGAGGAAGAGCGACTGTGGGGAACAACTGCCATATCGGTGCAGGTGCTGTCCTTGCAGGTGTGATCGAGCCTCCATCAGCAAAACCGGTTGTAGTGGAAGATGATGTTCTGATCGGCGCTAACGTTGTTGTCCTTGAAGGCGTTACGGTAGGAAAAGGTTCTGTAGTAGCGGCAGGTGCTGTCGTGACAAAAGATGTGCCTCCGTACTCCGTAGTGGCTGGCGTGCCGGCACGTGTCATCAAAGAAATTGACGACCAAACGAAATCAAAGACAGAAATCATGCAGGAACTTCGCCAACTGTAAGGTGATTTGATTAAAGAAGCGGCTCTGAAGCATTTCAGGGCCGTTTTTGCTTTCTGTGCCGAGGCTGATAATTTTCGCTGGCCAGGCGAAAACCTGCCGGGATTTGGCAGCGATTTCCTTACTTGATAATGATTAGCCAAGCAGGCAGAAGTGAATTATAATACTCTTAAAAGACTGTGGGTGGGATACATATATGAATTCAGCTTTCATTGATGTGAGAAGAGATTTACATAAGATTCCTGAGCTTGGCTTCAAGGAATATAAAACTCAGGCATATATACTGGAATACATAAAGAACCTGAATGCGCCGAACATTGAATTAAAAACGTGGGAAACAGGCGTATTGGTGAAAGTTAACGGAACAGACCCTTCGAAAATAATCGGTTACCGAGCTGATATGGACGGATTGCCGATCAAGGAAGCGACTGGTTTGTCATTTGCATCCGAGCATGAAGGACTCATGCATGCGTGCGGGCATGACTTCCATATGGCGATCGCGCTTGGCGTTCTTTCCAAGGTTGCGGCCAATCCTATCAAGGACGACGTCCTATTTATTTTTCAGCCTGCAGAAGAAGGTCCTGGCGGTGCAGAACCATTGATGAAGTCCGGTGTGCTTGGCGACTGGAAACCCGATATGATCATTGGCCTTCATATAGCCCCGGAATATCCAGTCGGGACAATTGCGACCAAAGAGGGGCTCCTGTTTGCCAATACATCCGAGCTTTTCATCGATTTTACCGGGAAAGGCGGCCATGCTGCTTATCCGCATAAAAGTAATGATATGGTAATCGCTGCTTGCCAATTCGTCAATCAGCTCCAGACCATTGTAGCGCGGAATATTGATCCTCTGGATTCAGCTGTGGTGACGATCGGGATGATTATTGCCGGAACGGTCCAGAACAGCATTGCTGAGACAGCAAGGCTCGAAGGAACAATACGTACCTTATCCCCTGAAGCGATGGAGCATGTCCAGTCAAGGGTTGAAGCTATGGCAAAAGGCGTTGAGATCGGTTTTGGCTGCAAAATTGATATCGATTACGGATCCATGTACTATGAAGTTTTTAATGAGGCAAAGTTGACAGAGGAATTCTGCCGATTTGTCGAATCAAGCGAGATGGATTTGGTTATATGCAAAGAAGCGATGACGGGTGAAGATTTCGGTTATATGCTGAAGGATGTGCCGGGCTTCATGTTTTGGCTTGGAGTAGGGTCGGAGTATGGCCTCCATCATTCTAAATTGATGCCTGACGAGGCAGCAATCCCAAAAACGGTTGATTTTCTGGTTGAATATTTAACATGGAAAAGCGGCCGCTAGAGTCAGGTAATTTAATGGCGGCTCCCTAGTTTTGGCAATATAGTGGAACTTTGGCTCTCTGGCTGTTTCAGTAGATTGCGAACAGTTATAATAGAATGATAGGAGTATAATGAACTCCGATAAAAATTGTTCATGGGGGTCGAATGATGAGATTACATGCTGAAATGCCCCAGCTTACGGGAGCAGGCAGGTGGCTTAATGGCAGTGTTCAAACAAACGATTTGATCGGTGAAAACCCTACGTTGATTCATTTTTGGTCAGTGTCTTGTGAATTGTGCAAACAGGCGATGCCGAATGTGAATAAGCTAAGAGATGATTATATGGGACGTTTGAATGTCGTTGCCGTGCACATGCCACGGTCCGATGAAGATCTTGATGAAGGCCGGATTATCGAAGCAGCAAAGGAGCATACTGTTACAGAACCTATATTTGTCGATCATAGCCTGAAGCTAACGAATGCATTTGACAATAAATATGTGCCTGCCTATTATCTTTTTGATCGGTCAGGGGTGCTTCGTCATTTCCAGGCAGGGGGGAGCAGCTTGAAAATGATGGAGAAACGGGTGGCACGCCTTATAGAAACGCCAAAACAAGAGGGGTAGCTTACTCTAAAGCATAGGAAGGTGCCCTAAGAAAGCCTTCCGCCTGAAGGTTTAGCGCCATAAGTATCAGGAGCTGAAGCGTTAATACCCTGAATAACAAAAGCAGGCATCTATATGGCATATCATCCTTATACAGACCAGCCAAAGCCAGCTGGCCGGGGCCTTTCCGTTTCCCGATCCATTCCCCGTATACATACGTTTTGGGCAAACGGTGTTGGTGCGAACGGGTGTATATGATAAAATATGTGAGACGTATTTTGGAGGAATGAAAGTGAAAAAGGAATTTGCAGTAATCGGATTAGGCAGATTTGGCGGCAGCATCTGCAGGGAGCTCGTAATGCAAGGGATGGAGGTACTTGCCATTGACCATGACGAGGACAGGGTCAATGAATTTGCTTCAATCGCTTCACATGCGGTCATTGGCGATACAACAGATGAATCTGTCCTGAAAAGCCTTGGAATCCGTAATTTCGACCATGTCATAGTCGCCATCGGAGATAACATCCAGGCAAGCATCCTTACTACACTCATGCTTAAGGAATTGGGTGTAAAGGATATTACCGTCAAGGCGCAGAATGATTATCATGAAAAAGTATTGATCAAAATAGGTGCAGACCATGTTGTGCATCCTGAAAGGGATATGGGAAGAAGAATAGCCCATAAGATAGCGTCAAACAATGTCCTGGACTATTTGGAGCTATCAGATGAGCATTCAATTGTGGAAATCGTTGCAAGCAAAAAGCTGAACGGCAAAACGCTGCTCGATTTGGATATCCGTGCCCGCTACGGGATTAACATTGTGGCTTTCAAACGCGGGAGGGATATCATTGTATCGCCTCAGGCCAATGAAAGCATCCTTGAGGGAGATATATTGATTGTCATCGGTGCGGACACCGACATCAACCGCTTTGAGAAAAAAGTGCTTGAATAAAAACAGGCAGGGAGAAATCCTTGTCTGTTTTTGTTAGATAAACAAATGAGCCTGCCGGGTTTTTCCCGACAGGCTTTTTGATCGGATAGATTTATTTTTCTTTACCGTCGACTTCCATGATGATCGGCAAAATCATCGGACGGCGTTTTGTCTTCTCATACAGGAAAGGAGAC
>CAKQBC010000138.1 GCA_934215995.1 uncultured Bacillus sp.
CAGCCGCACTGCATACACACCTGTAGACGGAATGATATATTCATCATCAAGCAATGTATTTGCAGTCGGGAATCCCAGTTTCCTGCCCCTTTTCTCGCCATGCACGACAGTCCCTTTCGTTACATAGAGCCGCCCGGCCAGTTTCCGGAAACCTTCCATATCCCCCTCTTTGAGGATGGCGCGGATTTTGGTGGAGCTTATCTTCTCTTCCTCCAAATCGATCCGTTCAATTACCGTGCAGCCAAGCTTCCCTCCGGCATGGACCGGCAGCGTCTCCATATTGCCTTTCCCCTGGCAGCCATATGAATAATCGAATCCGGCCGTGACATGCTTAACATTCAGGCCGACCAGATACTCATCCACGAATTGCTGAGGCATGAGGGAAGCAAATTCAGGAGTGAATCTAACGATGAACAAGTAGTCCACACCCAACTCTTCTATGTAAGATATCTTATCTTCAATCGGCGTGATGTAATGAACCTCAGTGCCCTTCTTAAGCACTTTAAGCGGGTGGGGATAAAAGGTCATGACAGCAGACTTCCATCCGTTCCGGCTTGCAATATCGACCGCTGTGGATATGACTTGCTGATGCCCTTTGTGCACGCCGTCAAAAAAGCCCAGTGCCACTGATAGCGGCGGAAAATCATTTATATTAAAAGTATGCGGATACCCTGTCTCTATAACTTTCAATTCGTTCTCCTCTTTCTTCCACATAAGTCCATACTAAATAACCTCGGCGGATTGCAAGTGCCGAAGGAACAATGAAACGGCCCTTACAATTGATCGTTTCTCAGCACTTTCGCAGGCTTGATGCAATCCGGTTTCGATTCATGCTTCCTATAGATGGCCAATGCTTTGCCCTCGTTAAAGACAGCAAACGGTTCATCGCCCATTTCACGTGTTTCGTCCGTCTGGGGCAACACAGAGCCGTTCATTACTTTCCCTGCTACTTTATCATTAACAGCCCATTTCGGCAAATGGGAGAGGCCTTCTTCAAGAGGTCTCAGCAGTTGGTTCTGCTCGTTCCTGGACGCATACTCCTCTACCTGTTCAAGCGTATAGCATTGTCCGATTGTGAAGCTTGAGGACTGAATTCTTTCAAGCTGGGACATATGTGCCGGGAAGCCCAAGGATTCCCCGATCATGACTGCCAGCGTCCGTATATACGTCCCCTTCGAACAGGAAACCCGGAAACGGAATGACACTGTTTCCCCTGTGAACTGTTCATCGCCGTCAAGCAGAACAATATCATAGATCTGCACCTGGCGGGTAGGTCGTTCAACCGTTATCCCGGCTCTTGCGTATTCGTATAATCTCTTCCCGTTCACTTTAACAGCTGAGTACATCGGCGGCGTTTGCTCGATTGTGCCTTTGAAGGACGCCAGCACCTCCTCGATCTCCTTGCGGCTGAAGCTTTTGATTCCAGGCGCTTCCTCGATTTTTTCACCGCTTGCATCCTCTGTAGATGTTGAGAATCCGATTGTTACTTCTCCCACGTACGCTTTCCCGGCATCGGTAATATATTCCGCGATCTTCGTTGCCCTGCCGATGCAGATCGGCAGCACCCCTGTCACATCAGGATCAAGCGTCCCGGTATGGCCCACTTTCTTTGTTTTTAAGATTTTTCTGATCTTAAAAACGCAATCATGGGAAGTCATTCCTTTTGGTTTATATAACGGCAATATTCCTTCCACTTGAAAACACTCCAATTTAAATTAATTCGTATGCTGCCCTGCGCAGGGCAGCTTTTGCCCTTCGTCAATAGCCGGGTAAATCAGGCAAAGACGTCTTTGGGCATTCTGCCAGGCAGTCTTGGGGCAGCTTGGATACAAATAAGAAAAGGCTGGCTTCGCGGCATCCCCAATTGAAAGGGATGCGGATCTGAAGCCAGCCTCATTAGATCCTCCTGCCAATGAACGGCCAGAAGTTACTCTTCTTCGTTTTTCTTTTCGTTTTGTTCGTTGTGAATTTGATGAATCAGGTTTTCGATTCTGTTTCCATAATCAACGGACGAGTCCCATTCGAACGTGATTTCCGGTGTGATGCGCAAGCGGATCCGCTTTCCGATTTCAGAGCGGATGAACCCTTTTGCTTTCGCAAGGCCGATCAGCGTATTTTCTTTTTGCTCTTCGTTCCCAAGCACCGACACATAGACTGTCGCCTGCTGAAGGTCTCCGGTTACCCTGACATCCGTAACAGTCACGAAACCGATTCTCGGGTCTTTTAATTTACGCCCGATGATATCGGTCAATTCCTTCTTCATCTGTTCTCCAACACGATTTGCACGAAGGCTCATACTATCACCTCGTATTTAATCAATAACGCCCCCGGATTCAGCGCAGGGGATGCTGCAAGGCCTATTTGTTTCAGGTCCTTCCTTTCATGTTCCCCTGCACGCCTGGGGCGCCTGCTCCAGCGGGTGCCTGAACAAAAACGCCGGAACAAAGTTATTTATGCATCCATTCCCCTTCTGGCAGGGGCCTCAGGCTGAATGCTGATTGTTAAGCTAAAGCACTTGGATATCCGTTACCGTTCTTTCTATTTCCGGGAAGGAATCGACCATCTTCAAAGCACGGTCGATTTCCCGTTCAGCAGAAACACGGGCGGAGGAAACTGTGACAATGGCAATCTTTGTCCTTTGCCACATGTCCTGATAATCCAGCTCCGAAACGGATACATTATATTTTTGTGATAGTCTCGTCAGGATTCTTTGCAATACAGCCCTTTTTTCTTTCAATGAATGGGCATCATAAATGATTGCTTCAAATTCTGCGTATACGATCACTTGCGCTCAATTTCTTCCATAACGTAGGCTTCAATAATGTCGCCTTCTTTAATATCGTTATAGTTTTTGATTGTGATTCCGCACTCATACCCTTGTGCAACTTCCTTCGCATCATCCTTGAAGCGTTTAAGTGCGTCGATTTCGCCTTCAAAGACAACAACTCCCTGGCGGATCAGGCGAATGCTGCTATCGCGGGTGATTTTGCCGTCGATCACATATGAACCTGCAATTGTACCGACTTTGGAAACTTTGAACGTCGTTCTCACTTCCGCTTGTCCGATTACTTTCTCCTCAAATTCAGGATCAAGCATTCCTTTCATTGCCGACTCGATTTCTTCGATTACTTTATAGATGATGCTGTGCAGGCGGACATCGACCTGTTCGGACTCGGCAGCACGTTTAGCGTTTACGTCCGGGCGTACGTTGAATCCAATAACAATGGCATTGGATGCAGTCGCAAGCATGATGTCATACTCTGTGATCGCACCTACACCGCTGTGGATGATTTTGACTTTTACGCCTTCCACTTCAATTTTCTGCAATGATGCGGCAAGCGCCTCAGCAGAACCTTGAACATCCGCTTTAACGATCAGGTTGATTTCCTTCATTTCACCCTGTTTCATTTGCTCAAACAGGTTATCAAGCGTAACAACCGCTTTTTCGCTTCGTTGAGAAAGGACTTGTCTTTGTGAACGTGCTTCCCCTACTTGACGGGCTGTTTTCTCATCTTTGAATACTACGAACAGATCGCCGGCTTGAGGCACTTCATTCAATCCTGTTATTTCAACAGGTGTTGATGGCTCTGCCTCTTTTACGCGGCGGCCAAGATCGTTGACCATCGCACGTACACGGCCGTATGCATTACCGACAACGATCGGATCGCCGATGCGCAATGTTCCGTTTTGGACAAGCAATGTCGCAACCGCTCCGCGTCCTTTGTCAAGTTCAGCCTCGATAACAGAACCAGTTGCCAGCTTGTTCGGGTTCGCTTTGTATTCTTCCACTTCACTTACAAGAAGGATCATTTCAAGCAATTCATCGATTCCTGTACCTTGTTTAGCAGAGATCGGCACGAAAATCGTATCGCCGCCCCAAGCTTCTGGAACAAGTCCATGTTCGGTCAATTCCTGCATAACACGGTCAGGGTTGGCTGCTTCCTTATCCATTTTGTTGACAGCGATGATGATCGGTACCTCAGCTGCCTTCGCATGGTTGATCGCCTCGACTGTTTGCGGCATTACGCCATCATCAGCAGCTACAACAATGATCGCAATATCAGTGATTTTGGCGCCGCGTGCACGCATTGTTGTAAATGCCGCGTGTCCTGGTGTATCAAGGAACGTGATTTTTTTGTCATTCACTTCAACTTGATAAGCACCTATATGCTGAGTGATGCCCCCTGCTTCTCCTTCTGTCACTTTCGTATTGCGGATGGAGTCAAGCAATGTAGTTTTACCATGGTCAACGTGACCCATGATCGTAACAACCGGAGGACGTTCGTCTGTGTTCGGCGCAGCGTCTTCTTCACTTGCCGTATATGCTTCAAGGTCAGTAAGGTCGATTTTGATCTCTTCCTCAACCTCTACCCCGTACTCTGTGCATATTAACTCGATTGCGTCTTTATCCAATGATTGGTTGATTGTCGCCATTACACCCAGCAAGAACAATTTCTTGATGATTTCCGAAGGCTCACGGTGCAATTTCTTCGCCAATTCCCCTACTGTCAATGATTCGGAGAAAGTGATTTTTGCAGGCAGCTCGCGCTCTTTGCGAGGTGTATGCATTTGCGGAGCCCGGTTTGTGTTCTGGTTATGCTTGCGGTTATTTTTGTTTTGCTTTCTGCCTTTGTTGAAAGGAGTTTGGCCGCCTCCAGGCTTCTTGTTCGCAGCCGGCTTATTCACCGGTTTTTTCTTCAATTTTTGCTTATTCACGGCATTTTCATCATGGCGATCCTCATATTTGCCTTCCGCATTCTCTGTTTTTGCAGGTTGTGCTTTCGGCTGGCTGTTGGCGCCTTGCTGTTTGCCTTTTCCTTTTTGGAAAGACTCATCCAATTTTTTTACTGTAGGATCTTCCATTGTTGACATATGATTGTTTACCTCGATATTCATTTCCTTTAGCTTTTCAATAATCACTTTGCTTGATACATTATGTTTTTTTGCGTATTCATATACACGTATCTTTGTCATACGTTCACCCCCGTATATATTAATGCAGCAATGTCTGGAGCTTTTTCGAAAACCCGTCATCCAACACAGCCACGACTACGCGGTGCTCTTTACCGATTGCGTGCCCAAGCTGTTCCCTGGACTCCGCCCGGTAAAGCGGGACATTGTAATATCTGCATTTGTCGACTATCTTTTTTTCTGTATTCGGAGAGGCGTCGGACGACAGAATAACCAGCTTCGCTTTTCCGCCCCGAATTTCTTTTACCACTAATTCTTCTCCCGAAATCACTTTTCTTGCCCTGTTGGCCAAGCCTAACAGAGAAGACCATTTAGGTTGGTTCATCGTTGGTTACTTCTCCTTTTCAGCCAGCCGGAGCAATTCATCATATATATCCGGATGGATTTCCGCTTCCAAATGACGCGCCAGCACATCTTTTTTCTGTGCCGAAAGAATCGCTTCTTTTTTCAAGGAAACATATGCCCCGCGCCCCGATTTTTTACCTGTAGGATCGATGGAAACCTCTCCTTCTTTCGAACGGACAATCCGGATCATTTCTTTCTTAGGTTTCATTTCTCCTGTTGCGACACATTTGCGCATCGGGATTTTTTTTTGACCCGCCATCTGTTTCACCCTCTATCAATCGATATCTTCATCTTCATATAGATCGTCGTAGCTGGATTCGATGCTGGCCTGGCTCAAAAGCGGATCCTCCTGCTGAACCGGATAGATTCCCGCTTCGCGCGCATCCGTTTCACTCTTGATATCAATTTTCCAATTTGTCAACTTCGCTGCAAGGCGCGCATTTTGGCCGCGTTTGCCGATTGCGAGCGATAATTGGTAATCAGGCACGATAACTGTTGTAGCTTTTTCCTCTTTGTTTACGATTACCTCAAGCACCTTGGAAGGGCTTAGTGCATTCGCCACAAATTCTACAGGGTCTTCAGACCATTTCACGATGTCGATCTTCTCGCCTTTCAGCTCATTGACGATCACTTGGACGCGCTGCCCTTTTTGGCCGACGCATGCGCCGACAGGATCAACGTTCGGAACATCCGTGCTTACGGAGATTTTGGAACGGTCTCCCGCTTCACGTGCAACAGATTTGATTTCAACCGTACCGTCGAAGATTTCAGGAACCTCTGTTTCAAACAGGCGCTTCAATAGTCCCGGATGTGTACGTGAAACAAAGATTTGCGGCCCTTTTGAAGTCTTTTCCACTTTCGTGATGTATACCTTGATGCGGTCATGAGGCTTATACTGCTCATTCGGCATTTGCTCGCTTGCAGGGAGCAATGCTTCAATTTTGCCAAGGCTGACATAGATATAGCGGTTATCGACACGCTGAACGATTCCGTTCATGATATCCTCTTCACGGTCGATGAACTCAGAATAGATGATGCCTCGCTCAGCCTCGCGGACACGCTGCGTCACAACCTGTTTCGCCGTTTGCGCTGCGATGCGTCCGAAGTCTTTCGGCG
>CAKQBC010000139.1 GCA_934215995.1 uncultured Bacillus sp.
GCATAATTGCCAAATGAATCAGGAAGTATTTCCGTTCAAGGGTGAGTGCATTGACCTGTCTATGGAATATAAGCGGTTTTTTGGGGACAGGAATCAGACAGGCCTATGGAAAGCTGTGAAGGAATATGGCAAAGACGGTGTGGGCAAGCAGCATCGCGCGCTGGATGATGCGCTGACGACCCTCAGCATTTATCAATTGGTTGATAATGATAAAAAATACCTTCAGAAGCATGAGCCAACAACAATTGGGGATGTGATTGACCTGTCGGCAATGTTTAATAAGTTTGCATAAAAGAGCCAAATCGATTATAAGATTTGGCTCTTTGTTTTTTGTTGCGAATGGACGTGAGGCCCCTTTTATTTCAAGTATTCTTTCTCAAGCTCTTTGATTGTCTCCAGGCTTTTTTTGTTCCAGGGCGTCTCTTCTTCCGAGAGCGATGCCTTCATTTTTTCAAGTGACTGTTTCAATGATTGTGTGTAATCAGGAATTTCCCCATCGTACCGTTTCACCATATTCTGGGGCACATTCGTTTGTTCCCGGCAGGATAAAGCCTTTCGGGCATGGAAGAGCGGCACATCTACTTGCTTTGGATTATGGAGGTCGCCCTGCATCGGATGCTTGGCGACAGCTAAGACACGAACAAGATAAAAACGTTCGCTCATGCCTGTTATTTCTCCGATGTATTTGCCTGTTTTATAGATGGCTGTTACTGGATCGCCTATTTGAAGAGTGTTTTGCAGCATAGTATTCTCCTTTTTTTCTTCATCATACAAAATTAATCCTTTTGTTTCCAATATTCTCTATTTTTACGGAGCTTTTACTTGATATGCCTTCATGAGTATTGTACATTTTGGGATAGGTGACAGTTTCAGGCAAATTTTGCTGAGCTTGTAAAAAAACCGGCCGGCAGCTTCTGAAAGAGCATGGAACGGTGCTTGGATGTTTCGCCTTTCGGTGCAGCGGATATAGAAAGGGTGTATCATGTGGAATTGTTGAATATATATGCAACTGGGTTGTTCCTGTATTTTCCTGAAGATAAGTCGGAGTATATCCCGGCTGCCATCACTTCTGTTGTTTTTCTTGTTGCTGCAGCGGTCGTGATGCGCTTGATTATAAAGTATTCAAGAAAAGAAGAAGGCAAGGCGAAGGAACTCGAAGACCGGATTTTAGGCAAGCAAAAGAAAGAAGAAGACAAAAGATAAACAGTATGGACAAGCCCGATCGATTTTGGACGCAATGTGTATCAATTAAGTCTATTGAGGAGGCTCATAATGAAAAAATTATTGGTGGGCGCCAGTCTTATTCTTATGGCGGCAGGATGCTCAGAAAGCGGTTCCGAACAGGAAATCGAGATGAAGAATGGGGATGGGAATTCGGTAGGGGTTGCAACCTTATCGGCTGATGACGATTCTGTTAAAGTGAAATTGAATTTGCAGGGGCTTCCCCCTGGCGACCATGCAATCCATTTTCACGAAAAGGCTTCCTGTGAGGCCCCGGAGTTCAAATCTGCAGGAGATCATTTCAATCCTGACGGCAAGGAGCATGGCCTTATGAATACCAAGGGAGCACATGCCGGAGACTTGCCGAATATTTCTGTGGCGGAAGACGGGACAGCTGAACTGGAACTCGAAGCCAAGCATACAGAATTGTCGGAGGACGATGACGGCCTGCTGAAGGATGGCGGGACAGCACTTGTTATTCATGAGAAAGCCGATGACGGCATGTCGCAGCCAGCGGGGGATGCCGGAGACAGAATTGCCTGCGGAGAAATTAAATAAACAGTAAGAAGCCCCGTCCGGATCGGCGGGGCTTCTTACTGTTTATGGAGCTATTCCTTTGCTAAAGCTTTTTTAAGGCGCTGCAATCCGTCTTCAAGCATTTCGGCGCTGCACCCGATGTTTACCCGGATATGGCCCTCGCCGCCTGTTCCGTACAGAGAACCGGGTGAAATGGCGATCTTCCCTTTTTCGACCAGCCGTTTCTGCAGCTCTTTATCACTGAGGCCAAGAGCGGTGCAATCAAGCCAAACCAGATAGGAAGCCTCGGGCACGATTACTTTTATATAAGGCAATTCCTGTTCGAAGAAGGAAACGACTCTTTCGACATGCTGCTGCAGGTATTCCGTAACCTGGTCCAGCCAGTACGCGCCGAATGTATAAGAAGCTTTGATGGCTTCAAGGGCGAAGAGATTCAATCCGTGAAAACCAAGCCTGTATTGAGTGTTCGTCAGTCTCGCCCTGAGATCGGGGTTGCTTGTTATGACCACTGATGCCTGGATGCCGGCCACATTGAATGTTTTGCTGGGAGCCATAAAAGTAACGGTGATATCCGAGATTTCCTTGCTGATGGATGCGATCGGGTAATGGGTATGCCCTGGCAATGCCAAATCTGCATGTATTTCATCCGATAAAATGGTGACGTTATACTTTCGGCAAAGATCCCCTATTCTTTGCAGGTCCTCTTTGTCCCATACATGCCCTCCCGGGTTATGCGGACTGCACAATAAGAAGAGGGAAACGCCTTCCTGCAACTTTGTTTCAAAGTGGGCGAAGTCTATCTTCATTGTCCCGTCTATGTACTGTAATGGGTTTTCCACAATTTCGCGGCCATTCTTCCTTATACTTTCAAAGAATGGTGTATATACAGGCGTCTGGATCAGAATTTTGTCTCCCGGCTCTGACAAAGCTATGATAGCTGAGGTAAAACCAGCGACTACCCCCGCGCTGAAAGTCACCCATTCTTTTTGTATTTCCCAATTATGCCTCGTTTTCATCCAGCTGATGATGCTGCCGTATACTTCTTCTGTAGCGCCTGTATAGCCATAAACCGGGTGTTTCGCCCGATCGACAAGGGCATTTACTACTTCTTCAGGGGATGAGAAATCCATATCCGCCACCCACATCGGCAGCAGATCCTTCCCTCCATACCGTTCTTCTGTAAAGTCCCATTTAAGGGATGCGGTATTCCGTCTATCCGGTACCTGGTCAAACTGAATCGTCCCCATAAATATTCACTCCTTTTTATAATTCCTGAATGCATCGTTGCGCCGGTAAACGGCTGGCCAAAAATTTTTCCCTATCTAACATTATCGCCAAAAAACCTTTATTAGCCAAGTTTAAACGTGTGGCTGAGGCCTACCGTTACAGAAATATCCTTTTTATTATAAATTGAAAGTTGTTATAATAAGAATGTTTAAGCAGATGGAAATGGGAGGATGTTTATGCATCTTAATACAATAGAGTTAGAGATTCTGAAAATTATAGAAAGTAATGGGAGGATCGACTCGGGCGATCTTGCAAAAATGGTCAATGTTACACCTGAGGAATTGGAAACCACGCTGAAAAAATTGGAGGATATGAATGTAATCGTCCGATACATGACAATCATTGACTGGTCGAAGGTCGATGAGCACCAGGGCGTCACAGCTATGATTGATGTAAAAGTAACTCCGAAAAGAGGAGTGGGATTTGATGATATCGCAAAACGAATCTATCGCTTTAAAGAGGTCCAGTCTGTATATCTGATGTCAGGCGTCTATGATTTATCCGTTACGATCGAAGGCAAATCCATGAATGAGGTTGCAAACTTCGTCTCTCAAAAATTATCAACATTGGATTCCGTTATTTCAACTACGACTCACTTTATATTGAAAAAATATAAACATGACGGGCTGATTTTTGAACAAGGGGAAGATGATAAAAGGATCGTGGTGTCGCCATGACCGTGGTCAAAACAAGTTATTTATCCAAAACAGTCCAGGAATTGAAACCGTCCGGCATACGGAAATTTTTCGATTTGACGGCAACGATGGATGGTGTCATTTCCCTTGGGGTCGGGGAACCTGATTTCATTACGTCCTGGTCTGTCAGGGAAGCGGCGATCACGTCTTTGGAACAAGGATATACATCTTATACCGCAAATGCAGGGCTTATTGAGCTGCGCAGGGAAATTTCAAAATATATTGCCAATCTGTGTGATGTAGAATACAGCCCGGAGCATGAAATTATTGTGACTGTAGGGGCAAGCCAGGCAATCGATATAGCTTTCAGGGCGATTATCGATCCAGGTGATGAAGTGATTGTCGTGAATCCCAGCTTTGTCGCATACGAGCCATTGGTCTCTCTGGCAGGAGGGGTGCCTGTTTCGATTTCAACGAAAAAAGAGAATGGCTTTAAACTGACTGCCGAAGAACTTGAAGCGGCCATTACACCGAAAACGAAAGCGGTCTTGATTTGTTCGCCTAATAATCCGACCGGCACACAGTTGGTGGAAGAAGATTTGAAGGCGTTATCCCAAGTGTTCGTAAAGCATGACCTGCTGCTTGTATCGGATGAAATTTATGCTGAACTTTCCTATGATGAACCATTCATGAGCATGGCAGCTTTTCCGGGTATGAGGGAACGTACTATCATGATCAATGGATTTTCGAAAGGGTTTGCCATGACAGGGTGGAGGCTTGGATTCCTATGCGCGCCTGCAGAACTGGCCGAAGCGATGCTGAAGATCCACCAATATGCCATGATGTGCGCTTCTTCCATGTCGCAGCACGCCGCTCTCGAAGCGCTCTTACACGGCATGGATGATGTGGTGGAAATGAGGGGGAGTTACCGGGCGAGAAGAAACTATATCGTGAATTCCTTTAATGAGTTGGGATTGGATTGCCATCTTCCGGGTGGAGCTTTTTATGCGTTCCCATCAATCGAAAGGACAGGGCTGACTTCGGAACAGTTTGCTGAGCGGTTGCTGTTGGAAGAGAGAGTCGCCGTTGTTCCGGGAAGCGTCTTCGGTGAAAGCGGGGAGGGGCATGTCAGGGCATCCTATGCCACTTCTCTGGAGCAATTGAAGGAAGCTGTGAGAAGAATCGATAACTTTTTGAAGAAACTGTAATGTTAGAATAGGTACATATATTGCTGTTGCAGATAATAAAAAGGGTCCGCTAAGGGACCATGCATTAAGCATTTATGAATGGCCGGTTATGCGGCTTGTACTGCATATTGCTTTCGCAGCGTTGCTAAAACGTATTCCTTCCTGCTAAAAAAACGGACAAAACACAAAGGTTCTGTCCGTTTCAAAAAGGGGGAATACTTTTTTAGAGAACCGCCTGGGCAAAGTGTTTGGGGGAGCACTTTGGCAGACGGTTTTCTATTACTAATCTCGAGTGGATTAGCACAAAGCCTTCTGATTTTATAATTACCATTTTATTCGAAATATATACATTGTACCCAGATTTTTTTGAAAAAGGAGATTGTAAACAATGACAACCGGACAATTATCCAAAAATAAATTGCTCGGGATCGCCGGGTTAGGCTGGATGTTTGATGCGATGGATGTCGGAATCTTATCGTTCGTGCTGGCTGCCCTTGCGCAGGACTGGAATTTGACTGCGGGGCAAACAGGGCTGATCGGCAGTGTTAATTCAATCGGCATGATGGTGGGAGCTTTTGTTTTTGGGCTGATGGCAGATCGGAAAGGCAGAAAAATAGTCTTTATTGTTACATTATTATTATTTTCGGTCGGCAGCGGCTTATCCGCTTTTGCGACTTCGCTTGCGATTTTTCTCGTGCTTCGTTTTTTTATCGGGATGGGGCTTGGAGGCGAGCTTCCTGTAGCTTCTACTCTTGTGTCCGAATCTGTCCGTGCAGAAGAGCGGGGGCGGATTGTAGTGCTTCTGGAAAGCTTCTGGGCTGGAGGATGGATCTTAGCCGCAATCATCTCCTATTTTATCATTCCTGATTATGGCTGGAGAGCAGCTTTGCTGATCTGTGCTTTGCCCGCGTTTTATGCATTATACTTACGGGTTAAATTGCCTGATTCTTCTGTGTTCGGCAGGGCGGGGGCAACAGAAAAGCGCTCGATTCGCAGACAGTTGTCTGATGTTTTCTCTGCTCCGTACAGGAAAAGGACGGTCATGCTTTGGATATTATGGTTCAGTGTTGTCTTTTCCTATTATGGAATGTTTTTATGGCTGCCGAATGTTATGGTCATGAAAGGATTTAGCTTAATTCAAAGTTTTGAATACGTGATGATTATGACTCTGGCTCAATTGCCGGGATATTTCACGGTTGCATGGCTGATTGAGAAAGCAGGAAGGAAATTTGTGTTGGTCGTCTATTTGATTGGAACCGCATTGAGCGCCTATTTCTTCGGACAGGCCGAATCGTTATCTCTTTTACTGATTTCCGGCGCTTTGCTCTCATTCTTCAACCTAGGGGCTTGGGGAGCGTTGTATGCTTATACCCCTGAGCAGTACCCTTCCGCCATTCGGGGGACGGGAGCAGGGATGGCAGCGAGTTTCGGACGCCTCGGTGGCGTGTTTGGACCGCTCTTGGTCGGTACAATGACAGCGAAAGGCTTTTCGACCGGTTCTGTTTTCCTGATTTTCTGTATAGCAATTTTGGTGGGTGCTTGTTC
>CAKQBC010000140.1 GCA_934215995.1 uncultured Bacillus sp.
TTCATGAACCGGTCGGGATCAAACGGCCTGAACGGGAATCCATGCAGCCCGTAATTTTCCTTTGCATGCACACCTACAGAAACAGGATCCAGCGCTTGTTCCTTCAGGTTGCTGTAACTGTCATGGATAACCGTTCTTTTGCCTCTCGGCTCAAGCCCGCAATATCTCTCCAATCCTTCCAGGATGGCAGTCAATTCGCTCAATGCATAGGAATTTGTCCGGCCTGCCGCACCTTCGTCACCGATCAGCAAGGGGAGATTGACGCTGACATCAGCAAACGGCGGGACAAAGTCAAACATTTTATTATTCAGGAAGCCCATTCTCTGATCAAGATAATCCCTCGGCAACGCTTTTGCCAGTTCATCGATTGAACGGCTCCTATAGCTGCCGGGGCTGACTTTTGGACTTGGCTGCAATGAAATCCTGGCTCCTTCAGGGGAATCATTCTGCAATTCGCCGCATATCGGGCATAAAGGGTCAGTAAGGAAAAAATGCCGTGATACCGCAAGCGTCCGCATATGCATAAGAATCACATGCTCCTGCAAAGATGATTGATTGCCATTAAGAACTTTCCGAGCTTCGGCCACCGTCAGTTCGGCAAGCTGCAAGATTCCGTTCGACGATGCCGCCGCATCAGATTGGGTCCCTCCGGTATCGTGGATATGCCTCCGCAGTTCCCTCATTTCCCTTCGATCATGTCCCGCCATAAAGTGCCGGTGATCGGCACATTGGGAACAGCCAGGCACACCCGGCCGGACGAGAGGACCGATGAAGCCTTCACCAAAAGAAATGAATGCCCGAAGCCAAGGGATACTGGCAGCACGGAAGAGCTCATCCGCCTTTTTATGGGCAGCCGGCTCCCAGGCATCCTGCAGGACAAGCGCCAAATCAGGATGAGCCTTTATTCCGGCTTCAGCATCTTTTTCGCGGATTACTTCGTACTCTTCAGACAACCTTTCATCCGCATGATCTGCCAATAGACCTTCTCCAACTATTAAAACTTTCATTTTGATCCCTCCTCGCCCAACAATACACCGATCACCTTAATCAGTCCCCCTTTTGAAAAAGGCTCAATGTTAAGTTCATATACAGAGAAGGGCCTCTGCTTCTGCTTCAGAACGTTGAGAGCAGTTTTCAACAGTTCACTGTAGTCCGTCGTTTCATAGGCTGCTATCGCCAGTTTCCTTGAAGAAGGGCCAGGGTTAAAAACGCCCCGGTCATATGTGATGGCATCCACAAGATCAGTCCCATTATTTTGTACTTTCATTACGGCTGCTTTCAAGGCATTCCGCAACGCAAGCGTTTCATTGATTCCAGCTGAAGCTGACCAACTGCCTTTCGTACCGACATAAATGACCGGGAATCCGGCTATATCCATTCCGGATGCAATCAATGGCTTTTGTTTCTTCATGATCGCCAAAACCTGATAATAATAATTGCATTTCGCATCTTCTAACGATTCAAGCTCCACCAGGCTTGGGATATCCCTTGTACTCACATTTCGATTGTGAAATTCATGGTCCAGGCATTTCTGCAAGCCCCTGCACACACTTTCGGCTAGAGTTTCCCCTGCCCCGACTCCAATGAAGCCCAGCTGTTGATTTTCCACGTACACTTCATCAATAAGCTGCCGGGCCATACGGGCCGCATATGTTTCGATTCCAGTCAGGCCGGCTTCTATCCTTGCTTCCATGTGGGTCAGGTCCGCACATACTGAAAGCGGCAACAGATCTGCCGGGCCTTCCGAAAGCGGATCGGCAACCTGTACCCGGCACTGTGCTAGAGGAAGCTGACTTGCATCCCCTTCATCCCATCTGTGAAAAATGCCTGAATGATCTGATGATAACTGATTGAATAACAGAAAACATTTCTCCTGCTGCCTTTCTGCTGTCGGTTTGCCTATCAGTTCTTCCCGCTCCTTTATGAGAGCCGCTTCAGCACGTCCTTCCATAAGCGGATGCTTGACGAATTGATGCCAGCTTCCTTCAAGGGTTTCCGGATTCAGCAAATAGAATGTATTTTTATCTTTCTTTTCATATACGCCTGCGGTTACCTTCAGTAATTCAAAGACAAGGACATTGGCCAATAATGCCCCTGCAACCTGTGAGGGCTGATCATTTTTTTCTTTTAATACAGTGCGGTGGACGCTTTTCCAGGCCGACTCCCAGCTTGCATCTGAATCCTGGCTGATGATTGGTCCGGCAAATCCTGCACTTTTCAGGAAAATGGCCGGTGCAAACAACTTCTTTTCTTGCCTGCAGATTTCCTCGATGACACGTATTTCTTCTGTCTTTCCTTCCGATACATATAAGACGGCATCATAATTGCGGATCAGTTCCCCCATACTTTCTTTATCCAGCGAAATATTCAGGATTTCATTTGTCTTGAACCCGTCATTTTTCTGACGGGCATTGGAAATAAGCTTTTGCAACCGTTCCTTATTTGTTATTGAGGAATCCGAAATGAGATAATGTATATTGGGCAAGCCGGACTCAGCCAATGAAGAAAGCAGTGAAAGAAGCATCGGACCTGAGCCGATGGCCAATGCCTTTATTTCACGATAGGCCTGAAACCGGAATGCGCCTGAGCCTCCGAGATGATCCAGAAATTCAATTTGCTGGGCATACCTTTTTTGGATAGCTTCGGATAACTGATGCGGCTGGTCCTGGCTCATATCTTTCAAAAACCCATTTTTGAACAGGACTTCCGCTATATCCATCACACGGATACGGTGCGGTTCAGGAAGCCCTTCCGTCAATTCCAGCAGAGTGTGTTCACCGTTCAACATCGGCAGCAGCGTTTCAATCCACTGGGCGATCATATCTCCTTCCACCCGGAACGAATGCAGATTGTTCCGGAAATAGACGCCATTTTGATTTGCTTCAGGTACAAAAAACGTATCTCTTTTCACTTTCAGCCGCATAGAAGGGGCCAATACTGTCATATCTATCCTCCTTGCTCCTCAACTATTCTTATACTTGCAAGCTTCCTCTCCTACTCATACTATGTATGACAATTTGTCTCTTATGTCTGACTGCCTGAACATAAAAAAGTCCCTGTATGCAAAATACAGGAACTTTCCTATATCAGATGATAACGATGATCAGTGGCCGCATCTGCCGCATCTGCCGCAGCCGCCACACCTGCCGCCACAGCCGCCACACCTGCCGCCACAGCCGCCGCATGCGCCGATACAGCCCAAACAGCCGAAAAAGCCAAAGCAGCCTAAGCCGATCCCAAAGCCGAAACAGCCTCCAAAAATAAATTGACGTGTGTCACCCATAGAAGCTGTGCCAGGATCCCATTGAGTTACTTGGGTAGTATTGAAATCACTGACATTCAATGCCTGAAGTTGATTATGAAAATTATTCATGAAAAAATAAACCTCCCATATATGCCATTGGTGTAAAAGGAAAACACATGAAAACTAGCAGTCAGCCACACGCATTCTTCTGGTCTCCTTATGAACAAAATATGAAAGGAGCATTCGTCCTGACACTATACCGAAAGCCTATTTTAATTAGCTTTCATCACGGAGAGGCAAACATCATGATACTGTTTCCAAAGTTCCAAATACATTTTATCCGCAAAGTAAGATTTGATTTGCATCGTCCAGAGGATTCCCTCGAATGATGCAGGAAAATATGTACCTAAAAAGAAGGGAATATTGCTGCAAGTATAGAATAAAAAATATTGCTGCAAGTATAGAATAAAAAAAGAACCTTTGAAGGTTCTAAATCATTCGCATCACTACTTTACGTATGCCTTTCGCCTTCTTTGTTTCTCCAAGGAACTTCCAAATACCGTTATTGATTTGGTCAATTTTCCATTCTGCCTGCTCTTTGTGAAACAGCGTTCCACGATAAAATTCATCCATAGCAAGGATACTTGATGATTCACCATCAACAAATTGACCCCATAATGCAAATGTTCCGTCTTCTAATTCCACAACGTATTGTTCAATATAGTCCATTATCTCACCATCCAATCCTTATACTATTTATTTCAATTCTTCTATGTTAATAACCTTCCTAAATAGTGAAATAAGCCAGAGTGGTAAAAATGCATCAGCTAGCTGTAATCTTCATTCATAGCAAAGAAGAGCTTTATATAATCATACTTGACAACAAATTTATACGAACATAGCAAAATTTCCTATACAAATAGAAAAGGGGACGATTTACATATGGCGAGCCTTGCTGAAATCACGGAGAAACTGAATGATGAATTCAACATAAGGGCATTCGGAAAGGATGCCTCATTCAGCCGTTTTATCCCGCATGTTTACGGGACAATCGGTTTCGATTGGAGATCAGCTTTTGAAAGTGAGTTTGGCGAATTATTCAACGGGTTGATGCTGAAAGGTGCCTCTGACACTGGCAAGGTTTTTCTTGCCGTCTTCCCTACCGACCGCGTCCTGGAACGCTTCATCCGAGAAAGCGATAGTGGTGATCTCCTATTTATGCACCATCCTCTATTAATGGAATGCGGCGACCCAAGAGGAAACTGGGGACGCGGTTTCATCCCAATCAAAGAAACATACATCAGGCAAATGAAAGAAAAGCAGCTGTCTGTTTATACATGCCATATCCCGATGGACTGCCATAAACAGCTGGGAACGAACGTTTCAATCGCACGCATGCTGAACGCCGACATTTCCGGAAGTAACAAATCAAATAACGACTACGTACTGTATGCAACAATCAAAAAAACATCAACCGAACAATTGATATCTGAATTGAAAGAAGGCTTCGAGATTCCGTATGCCGATTTTGAAGGCAGAAAACACGAGGATATAGAAAGAATAGCGATTGTTGCCGGCTGCGGCGATGTGGTCGAATGGATGAAGGAGGCAGAAGAAAATGGTATCCAAGCCTACATTAGCGGAGAGGTCCATTGCCATATAGACAATGAATATGGCCGAAAAAAATATGATCAAATGATGGAATTTGCCACGGCCACCTCCATGTCCTTAATCGGTGTATCACATTCCGCTTCAGAATACCTTGTCCATAAGACGCTGATGAAGGAATGGTTCGAACAGCAGTTTTCTGTAGAGACGGTACTCATACCACAGGAAAAATGGTGGCTTTGATCAAGTCATTCGCACCGGACAGGCAGACAGTCGGACCGCTGCATCCTGTCCGGTTTGTGACTAGGAAACTTTAATCTTTACACTTTTAAAGACCATGGAATCTGCCCATTATGATTGTGTTATAATACTTGCCATCCGACAGCCGTTTATCCGCTCTTATGGTTCCTTCCTTTTCAAATCCCAGTTTTTTATACAGATCGATTGCTTTCACATTGATCTCCAGGACATCCAGGCTGATTTTTTTAATGCTATTCGAATCTGCCCAAAATATGGCCGATTACAATAAATGCTTTCCGATTCCATGGCCCCAATAGTCTTTCGCTACGCAAACCCCGAACTGCACTTTGTGGGCGGAACGCTTCAGATATGTTCCTTCACATCTCGCAAAGCCGACAATGATGCCTTCTGTTTCTGCAACCAAGAATACATTCCGCGGCATCCGGCTGTCTGTCCTGTTCAGTTCCTTGAAACCTTGTTCATCAATAAATCCTTCTCCCTGTTCCCTAGCCATATATTCTGTTTCGCCATCGATTTTCAGCCTTAGCGCCGACAGGGTCGCTGCATCTGTTTCTTCTGCCGACCTGATGATATAAGATAAACGCTTACTATGATACTCCTGCTTATGTATATACATTGCTTTACCTCTTATCCGTAAAATGTTTTCTTACGAAAAAAATCGCAAAATCAGTTCTTTCACAACCCCTTCTTGATATCTGCTTGAATAGGGATCTGCAAAGCCATGCTCAGCTTCCACAATCTCTATATGTACCTTCTTCTTTTGGTCCAGGCTTGTTTTCAGCTCCCTCGGATCAAAAGAAGGCTCCTTGGTTCCGTACAGCAAAACGACATTCGCTTTAGGTTCAATCGATGTGAATCTGCGAATCCGTGAGCCATAGAACCCGATCACTTTATCCACCGATGGTTCTTCGCTGCACAACCAGGCTACTGTCGCCCCCACGCTGAAGCCGACAAGCAAACAACCATCATACTGTTTTGAAAGCTTATAAATTAGCTCTTTGACTTGTAAACTCGCTTTTTCAAAACCGATATTCTCCTTAAAATTCAGATAAGCTTCTTCCTCTTTTTCATATGGATACGGCTGTTCTTTTTGCAGAAGATTGGGCACATAGACATCATATCCTTTTCGAAAAAAAGAATGTGCATAATATCGGATGTGAACGTTGATCCCATATATTTCATGCAGTAAAATGACGTACTTATCGGCATTTTGCTTCAGAATCATCCTGTTATTCCTCCTGTCATCCATCAGGCAATCAAATGCTTAACTCACTTTTTAAAAGACCATATAGC
>CAKQBC010000141.1 GCA_934215995.1 uncultured Bacillus sp.
TGTCAATCCAATCGAACTCGATAAGCCAGCTGTATAGAGGGCCGTCGGCGCATAAGCGCAGGCAACAAGCAAAGGAAAATGCGCATTGGCATTCCTCCTCCCGACTTCTCTGGCAACGATGGCACCGACCACAACCGCTAATCCCCAATTGACATAATAGGCGGCTGCACTGATGAAAAAAGTGTACAGATAAGCTTTCGTAGCTGTATCCGCCTTTGATGCCAGCGCTTCCAGTCCCCTTTTGATGAACGGTACTGAAGCCAAGGCCATGCCCGTCATCAAAAGTAGCACCATCTGCATCGTAAATGTCAGGTAGACCCAAAATCCATCACCGTAGGACTGCACTAAATCCAAGGGATCCTTTGGACTGCTGAAAAAGCCTAAAATAAAGACAGTAATCATCAAGAGCACAGCAATCACAAAGGCATCCGGCAAATAACGCCCTATCCATTTCGCCATCCTGTTGGACCATTCATTGAACATCGGGCTCCCCCTCCTTCTCTTCTCCCTAGAAGAATTATGAAAAAGCCCTTTTTTTTATGTCTATATCGTATATATTCTATTTTAACTTCAGTAAAACCCTATCATTATAAAAGGTATTGGTACACAGAAATGTAAACCAATTTACAGTTTTACTTATAGACTCCTCTTTAAATATCTGCATGGTACCAATTCCAATTGATCATAAAAATACATGATCTTTCAGTTATGGGGCATTTCACCTTAACAATATAATCGAAAATTTGAAGTTCATATACTTACCTTTCCCAGTTCAACCTATTTTTCCTTTCTATTTTCATCCGCTCTCCTAACACTCACTTGCGTAATCTCCTTCTTCCCTTAAGTCCTAATTTCCGTTTTTTTCACGACTGTAGTTACCTGATATGTCTAGCATCGAAACAGTCTCTCCAACAATATTGCCTGAATCACTTTTAACAGAGAGCTTCAGCTTTTTAATTCGTTCAATCGTATTCTTATTAGCATAGTTAATTTGTTCTAATAAGGATGCTATAACGTTTGGCCATGGATCTTCGGAGCCGTTGATAATTTTCAGCGCGATGCTTATGCCTTCATTACGTAATGCAAAACAGTACACCCCTTGCGCCCCCCCTTTTGCGACGATATTTTCATCTTGCAGTAATGCTGTACATATAAAGTTGTCTGAGGCGATGATTTTACTTTCCTTATTCATGATAGTCGTTATTTTAATAACCGCTTTTCTGATACCATCGTCTTCTATCAGCTCTGGTTTTGCCAGCTTCAAATAGGCGATTGCCATATACTTCAGGGGAATGGCAAATACCGGTGCGCCGCATCCGTCTATTCCAATTTTGATTTTCTCTTCCTCGTATTCACTCAAATAAGCTATCATTTTCTTGATCATTATTTGAAGAGGATGTTTCGGATCACAATAATTATGTAAATGGAATCCGTTCGCAATACACGCCGCCAAAAAGCCCAAATGCTTTCCAGCACAATTATGCAAAATTTTTCTTTTGGGCAGCCCTTGCCGGATATATTCTATTTTAGGATGCTCATTCAACGGATAGGACTCTGCGCATGCCAGTGCGCTTTCTTGTAACTGCAATTTACTGAGCAATGAAGCAAGAGCCTTTTGATGATAATGTTCTCCACGCTGTGATGCAATGAATAATGCACTTTCTGTTGTAGTCAACTTTAATGAATCGATTACGTTTGTCATGAAAATAGGAATTGCCTGAAAAGGCTTGGAAGCAGACCGGAAAAAGACCGACTGATCATCTTGACCGATTGAAACAATTTCTTCCTTCATATAATTGACGGCACTTAGATGGCCGAAATGAATATTTTCAAGGACTCCTGACCGGTATTCCCTCAAAAATTCAGAATATGGCATATGTTACTCAACCTTTCCTTAGATGGAGAGCAGTTGCTTTTGGGAGTGGAGTGCCGTCCCTTTTACAACCCCTACATTGTTTCTGCGGTGATCCCTTCATAAATATAGCCTTCCACTCCAGTTCCTATACGATTCGTTAAGTTGGGGCAGGGCTCATTATTGTGATTCCCCTCGATAAATGGATGCGAAAAACGGGTGCCGCTTGGCGAATGGCATCGAGCACAATAAAAGAATACCAAAGCATATGTGTAAATTAAAAAAAGGACCCGCAATCATGCGAGTCCTTTCTGTCTTCTCAATTCTGTTTTCAATACGCCCCTATCGTTTCCGTAAATAACTGAGCATCTTGAACTCTTCCACGGCTACTGCCAAAACAGATGCTACCCAAATTGATTCACCTTTGTCTAGGATCCAGGAAGCGATCGGATTCTCCCTGAAAAAGTGATCGGTCGGCCTTTCCATTCCGCTCAATATATGGAGCGCTTCTTCAGCCTGCCTGCGGTTCAAAATGATTTCGTCCCAGCCGATATCAAACCCGGAAACGATGACGCGGTCCTTTTGGATGGTCGCGATCCAATGCTCTCCATGCACATTTTCATGGTACCATCTCGCTTCCTTCGCCCAGCTTGGCGGGTTCCCTTCTAGTTTAAACGTAAGGCTGTTCATCTTTAATGCTCCCCTCATCCAATTATTGTTCAACCTTGATTGACCATGGGCCGTCGGCATTGACTACAAATGCATATATCCCGTCTGTGCCAAGACGCTGTCTAACCGACCCGCTATAGTTCCCGATTTCATTGACCAGAAGCCCGCTTCCGTTCAACCTGACGATGAAATTCGAAGAACCTTGATGAGATGATGTGAATTTGTAATTACCTTCGGACGCTTCCATGAACACGACATCATCGCCATTGCCTCTGATAGTGCCCGGCAATTCTCCGTAACTCGGAGGTGCTTCTTGGGCAATCGAAATATTCCAGTTGCCCGATGCCGTCACATCCAAATAATAATTGCCGCCAGAAGGAATGGATGCAAATGTTTTGCCGCTGTAGGACCCGATTTCGTTAACCAGCAGATCGACCATATTTCCGTTTTCGTCGGCAAGCTGGATGATGAAGTTTCCGCCGCCTGAATAAGAAGCCTCAAATACTGCAAACCCTGGCTCAAGTTTGATCAAATCCGTCGATTTATCCCCTGATCCGCTCAGCTTGATTTTGGCGTTTTCATAGTTTTTCTCTTGCTCGGCTTTTCTTTCCGCTTCAGCTGCAGCTGCCTGTTTGCCGGCGAATGCCTTCGCTTCGTCCAATGATCCAAAGCTATTGACGGATAGAACCTTTTTGCCATCCGTGCCTACGACGGCTGTTCCGTCTGTCATTTCAAGGATTTCTCCTGTTTTTCCGTTCCCGATAGAAACAGTATCTGCCTTTTTAAGGTTCAGTTGTTCAGTAAGAGCTTGTTCATATTCCTTATATGTCATCCCTGCTTTCAGGACTGCTGTTACGTCGGCTGTACTTGAAGGTGGAAGCTCCTTTTCCTCTTCCTTCACTTCTTCCTTTTCTTCCTTCTGCACTGTCGCTGCCTTTTCCGTTGTTTCTTCTGCTTTCGACTCTGTCTCGCTTTCCGGCATCATGATTGCGCCTATTATAAACAAAACAAACAGAAACCCTGCCGTTTTCCATTGTTTTTTTGCCTTGCCATTCTTCCTTGCCATGCTGATCAGCGCCAAGCCCATATAGGCAATGAAGCCAATGAACCCGATCATTAATATAAATGCTGCCATGTATCATTCTCCTGTCCGTTATTGTGTGTCTGCACCTATAGACTAACAGGGAACTAGGCACTATATATGTCACAATCAGAAATAGATCAATATAAGCCCAATGTTTTTATCAGTTCATTCTTCACGTCTTCTTTAATCGCTGCAGGACCTATTACCTTCACATTGGAACCCATCCCCATAATCCATTTGACGATCGATACCTTCCCATACATCCGGGCCTTGAAGGTAACGCTTCCGTCAACATGTTTCTCAATGGTTTGCCCTTCTCCCCATACAGCTTCGGAAATAATATGCGCATAAGCAGGTTGAATAAATAATTCGATATCATACCCATCATCACATATGCCCAGCTTGTCCTCCCGGATGTTGAAATCAGGTTCCGGCTCGAATGTTTCCCCAAGCATCCGAAGCGAGCGGATGCGCAGCAGTTTGAAAGTACGCTGCGCCTGGCGTTTCTCGCAATAAGCCCGGCAATACCAGTTGCCGTCATAATTGATCAGTCCATACGGGCGAATAACCCTGTTTTCCTCATTGCCTTTATGGTCCTGATAGCCGATCTGGACTTTGGTTTTATGGATTATGGCGCTGCGAAGCTCCAGAAAGCGCTGATTATCCTGAGTCAGAGTATCCCTCGGCTTATATTTATTGACGAAATAAAGATACTGGTCTGCGTCTTTCTTGTTTGCAGCCATTGTCGCAATCTGATGGTACAGCCTCAAGAAAGCCTGTTTTTGCGGAAAATAGGGGTTATTCTCTACATATTCATAAGCGACGTCGAGGGCATGCAATTCATCAGCATTGAAGTCCAAGTTCGGCAGAATCGTGCTCTGCTCCAGATAATAGCCGCCGTACCGGCCCGGCTTCGTGCCGATATGGACTCCTGCCATCTCAAGGTCCTCCTTATACTTCCGTACCATCCTTTCCTTCACTTCCAAAATGGCGGATAGCTCCTTGCCCTTCACCAGCCCCCTCGAATTCAGTATCATAAGCATCTTGATGCAATTGCTCGCGTGGCTCACAAATAAGCCCTCCTTCTGTACACCTGTTGATACCATTAAGGATACTATCATTCTTGCAAAAATAACATTCATATAAAATTCCATTGCATAAGAAAAAGGGCCTTCCATCGAAATGAAAAGCACCTAAACCTAACTTATATGAATAAAAACACCGCTGATATAAAGATTCCCGATACAATCATGGCAATCAGGCAATAACCCAATATGTCCTTAGCCTTTAATCCGGCAATCGCTAGGGCCGGCAAAGCATAAAACGGCTGGATCAGATTCGTCCAGGCATCGCCCCATGCAACTGCCATAGCTGTTTTCGAAAAGGATAGACCCATGCTTTGCGCTGCATCCAGCATGACCGGCGCCTGGACAGCCCATTGCCCTCCGCCGGATGGCACAAAAATATTGACGAGGCCTGCACTCCAGAATGTGAACATGTAAAAAGATTGTTCGCTCGAGATTGCGACAAAAGCATTTGACAGGACTTCAGCCAGGCCCGAAGCAGTAACAATTCCCATCAGCCCGGCATAAAACGGAAATTGGATGACGATTCCTCCCGCTGTTTTAATCGAGTTTGTAACCGCTTCCAAATATTTGCGTGGAGTGCCGTGAAATAAGATACCGAGGAAAAGGAATGTGAAATTCACGATATTCAGGTTGATGGCAACCCCATTCAGGGAAATGTAATAAATGATAAAAGCCAGGCCGAACAATCCAGTAAGCCAAGCCAGGATGCGGCTGTTTTCCAGCCTGTCTGCCGGCGTCATCCCTGTTGTCACTTCGGCATCTGAAGCAGCGGAGGCATCCTCCTCCAGCAAGGCGGGATCGATCACAAATGCTTTATCCTTTGGCGGCATCATGAAACGGTTCAGGATCGGCAGGATGACGAACAATCCGCCAATCAATATCAGGTTGTACACCGAGAAAATCGTTTCATTAGTTGATATGATGCCCATAACATCCTCTGCGAAGTGTCCCGGTGTCGCAATCGTCAAAGGGATGGACCCTGAAAACCCTCCATGCCATATGATGAAACCCGAATAGGAGCTGGCAATCAACAGTCGATAATCGACGTCCCTCACCTTTTTCGCAAGTTCTTTCGCAAACAGAGCGCCTATGACCAATCCGAACCCCCAGTTGACCCATGCCGCTACCAGCGTGACAAGTGTGACGAGCACAATCGCCTGGCCGGGACTCTTAGCCGTTTGCGCCAGTGTTCCTAACAGCCTCTTAAAAAACGGGCTGCTCGCGAGGACATGCCCGGTCAACAATATGAATACCATCTGCATCGAGAACATCAGTAAATCCCAGAAGCCATCTCCCCAATAGCCGACAATCTCAACAGGCGTGCTATCCGTCAAACCCCAGGCCAAAAAGAAAATTAAAAATGTCAGTAAGATAACCAATATGAAGGGATCTGGCATGTAGCGCTGCATCAGCTTGTTCGACAGTGAAATAAGTGTTTTCATCTATTTCCCCCTTTCTTTTGCTTACGCTATTTTATTTATAGAAATGCTTGCTTTATTCCTTGAGCAATAAGAATCATATATTCAGGGGTTTGGAGTATTATATTACATTTGTTTTTGTTTCCTGCCAGTTTGCTAGAGTATAATGCTTCCATGTCAACTGAGCAGTGATCCTGTATCATTATTGTAACCGCCTATTTTCCCAGCTGAAATGGAATAACCCCCGCTC
>CAKQBC010000142.1 GCA_934215995.1 uncultured Bacillus sp.
TCAGGATCATACCCACTAAAGGCTTTTTATGTAGACGAGGAAGGAAAACGAACCGTCCAATTGCCGCAAGAAGAAATTGGATTTGGCGCGAATGGTGCTTCGCAGAAGGATGATGGTGAGCAGGAAGAAGAATACTATTATCAGTATTTCGGGACTGAAACAAGCGAAAATCAAATCTGTCCTCAAATTGGTGGATAAATTGCTTTTCTTTTTTTGAGTTTAGTATATAATGGTAGTAATTACATAGGAATGTAAACCACAGGGGGAGCCATGAGCTGAGAGTGGACTGTTGTCCAGACCCTTTGAACCTGAGATAGATAATGCTAGCGCAGGGATGTGGAATGTATTCATGCAATTTTAATATTGTCTGAATAGTTCTCCCTTTGGTTTTATTTTTAGTGAGGGAGGATTTTTTTATGGAAAAATCGAAACAAATGAATTTGCAGGTTATGATTGAAGCGGCGTTTTTGGCTGCCTTTGCGCTTGTGCTTGACCTGCTGCCTTCGATTACACTTGCGCCATATGTCAGCATTTCATTTTCAATGGTGCCGATTTTCATCGTATCCATTCGGTGGGGCTGGAAAGCCGGTGTTTTCTCCGGATTTATGTGGGGCCTTCTGCAGGTCGTTACAGGAGATGCCGCCATCCTTACATGGGTCCAATTCCTGATTGAATATTTTATTGCCTTTGCCTGTATCGGTTTTGCCGGCTTTTTGGCTCCGATGGTCCAGTCTTCATTGAAAGCGGGGCAAAAGAAGAAAGCGATGGTATGGATGCTTGCGGCAGTCTGGGTCGGAAGCCTTGCCCGCTATGTTTGGCATTTCATTGCAGGTGTCACGTTCTGGGGAAGCTATGCGCCTGCCGGCATGTCGCCGGTTTGGTATTCCTTTATCTTCAATGGGGGAGCCATGCTCGGTTCCGGGCTGTTCTGTTCCATCGTGCTCGTCGTCCTTACGAGGACCTCCGCAAGGCTGATTGCGCACCGGCACAGTATTTCCCATTCTTAAATACAAGAAGGCCCGCAGTCTATTGCGGGCCTTCTTTCATGTTTTTATCCTTCCGGTTTGCCGGCAGGGTCTAATAGAAGATGTTGGACAACATGGAATCCAGTAAAATGAGATAGAAGATATAGTTCGCTGCCATGATAATCGTCATAGACAGCAAATAGGCATAGAAACGGTCAACAGTTTTAGAGTGCTTGGTAAGCGTCAAGACCACAACATACATCGGAATCACCAGCATGACGACCAGTAAGCTGAGAATTGTGAAGATAAGGAAACCAGCTTGCCATTCAATTAAAATAGCGAATATCGCCAGGAGTAAAGAAATCATCGGCACCCCTATGAAGGAAGCATATTGGCTGATAATCGTTTTCCAGCCTGCTTCAGGGCCGAACATCTTAATCGTCACAAATGCAGCAAGTACGCCAATGGCTAATGCCATTAGCAGGCATAGATCGATCCTGAATATAATGGATGATTTAGAAGGCAGCTGAATTAAGCCATAATCGCTTTCGTAGCCCATCTTAGTCAAGAGTGTCCAAATGAAAAGGCTGAATAATACAATATATATGGCAATTGATGTGACCGCATGTTTGAAGTAGCCGCCTGCTTGAAAGAATTGTTTGGAAGGCTGCTTCAGTTGTTCCATGAAATAAGATGTATACTGCAAGGATTCATCTTTTACTTTTACGAGTACTTCATTGTTTTTTGCTGATCCTGCCGCCTCGGTTTGGCTTTCTGTTTTCACTTGCTGGCCTTCCGGATTTGCAGCTTGCAGTTCCGCAGCCTCTGGCTGTAGGACAGAACCGCATTTTCCGCAAAACTTCCCGTCTTCTTGGATATGGCCGCAATTCGTACATTTTTTCATATGTAGCACCTCCTGTTGTTTTTTCTGAATCGGTTTAGCGGCTGCTGTTTGCTGATGAATCCCTGCTTTAGCAAATGGATGCAGGGATTCATCAACAGCAGCAGTACCGCATCCCTTTATTCCATATAGTCTTCTACAAGCTCATAGCATCTCTCTTTCGTGTATTGAGCCTGCACTTTGTAGTTTGTGATTTCTTGCATGGTTTCCTCGTCATACTCGGAAGCTTCCAAACTTGCAGAAGTCTCTTTTTCTGTAATCCAATCAAGCTGTTCTTCTTCTAAGTCAGCTGCTTCATCGCTGGAAAGCTCCTCCTGCAGCAGATCATAAATTTCGTTTAAGATTTCATCCCATCTGTTGTATGTCTCTTTCTCAGCTTCTAAAATGTCTGCATCGTCGTCGCTTGCATACAGATCATCCAAGTCGGCTAAGCCTTCCTCGATTGAATCCAGCTTTTCGATGTACGTTTCCTGGTTCAGCTCTTCATCATCGGATTGTTCCATCAGTGAAGTATCCGATTCCGGGAAATAAAAGTAGGCATACCATGAGTCTGAAGTGACAGCATTGGATTTTATTTTATTTCCTTCTGCATCTTTTACAACAGCATAAATCTCTACGCTGCCGTCGTTCGGCAGCGGATACATCGTTTCTATTTCACCAACAGTCTTTTCGGTAGATTTTCCGTCCACATAAACGATTGCATCCTCTATGTCAGAGTCTATATCCAATGAGTTCATATTCCAGTCAAGATAGACCTCGAGCTCATTTGAACCGTAGTTGCTCTCGATTGACAGTTCACCGCTGTTTTTGACTTTGCCCCATTCTCCTGTGTACGTATAACTCCAATCATAAACGCCAGGTAAATAGCTTCCTAATGATTGGCTGCCTTCCTTATCTGTTTTGATTTCATGATCGTTAACGGTGATTTTCATATCTTTGAACGGCACTTCTGTATAGACCTCAATTGGAATCAATTCAAACTCCATCTTTTTGAAAAGCCCGAACAGGTAATCCTTTTGGACGACCGTTATGATTTCAGTGCCGCTGCTGTCGGTTACAGGGTCGGCAAATGAATTGTTTTCCAAAGATGTTATTTCTGCAACCAAATTGTCCCGAATTGTACTCCAGTCATTTAGTTTTATATATTGAAAAAATATTTCTGAATCATAGATGGTTTCTTCGGGCACTTTGAATTCTTCCATGAATGCTTTGTCATCCCCTTGCTTCAGCGCAGAATCCATGGCTTCAACCTGTTTCATAGGATCGAGCATGGTATCAACGGAAACATAGGCGATCAACAGTATGCCGATTACGGCGGCGATTGCTATGAGGGCAATCTTTTTCTTTTTGGACATAGGTTGTTTCTTTACAGGCGCGGCTGAAAGGTGAGACGTCCCTTCCGGTTTTTGATCCTCTGCCGAATCAATCGGTTTGCCGCAATTGGTACAGAACCTGACGCCCTCTTCATTCTGTTGTCCGCAGTGAATACAGTATGGCATCTTTATCCCTCCCTACATGCTATATAACTAAATTATACCTCTGAATTTACTATTTTAAAATAATTTAAGATGTTCTAAATTCATATACAATAGGTTCGGTAAGAAGTCGCCAGTTTTTTAAGGACAAGCGGAAAAAGAAAAGATAATAACCAATTATTAACAAAAAATACGTAAAAGGTAGGAAAATCAAATCATTCCTAGAATATAAGTTATAAAGATTTGTAACCGGAAAGAGGGGATTGGATTAGTGAGGGTTTATTCATTGCATGATGTCATTTTTTCCGGGAAAGACCGGTATTTAACACTCAAGGATGATAAGGAAAGAGATGTGGCCCATTTGCGGAAGACAACCCCGCATGGGCAAATGTTTTCTTATTCCTCTGTGGACGGGCAAACTGTGGTGTCAATCCGTTTCACAGCCGGGGGTCGTTTCGCTAAGTCACGCTATGAGGTACATGCAAATGAAAATAAATATATGTTGCAAGGAAACGCAATCACTAATTCTATCTATTTCTGCATAAAAGGAACGATTGAGAATCATAGGGTCATCCTTGAAGAAAACTGGGCCGGAGATGTAGAGATGAAGGTCAACAAGGAGGTGGCAGGGGTAATCAGGAATTACTGGGGGGATTCGAGGGTCGTTTTCAGTTTTGAAGAAGCAGTAGAGGAGCATTCACTGTTGTTTGCACTGCATGTGCTCATTTATTTCATGCTGAAGATGTACGAAAATGAGAACCGCTATATTGATGAGGTATTCAGCAAAGTCTCAATGAAAGGATGATGGCAGATGGCAAAGGCTTGGAGCAGGGCAGAGGAACAGCATTTACTGGACGTGATTCCGGATTACCGGAAAGCCATTCAAAATAAAGAAACAAAAGATGCACGCATTATCACAAAGCAAGTGGCGGAAAAGCTTCATAAACAGCATCCGATCCTTCAGGGAAGGACAGTCACTGCCATTTGTGAGCGGCTGCCTTATTTAGATAATTTGCTTGCGGGTGTTTTTGAACGGACACATTATGCGATCAAAGACCGGCAGCTGTATGGGACGCTGCAGAAGGAGAATCGTGAACCGAATATGTGCAATTCGAGGCATGCATATGCAGGTGCAGTCAGGGAAGTGCCGGTGAAGAAGAGAAGATAAAATGAGCGGGGATAATTCCCCGCTCATTTTATATAGGTGTTCAGTTTTTGTAAGACAGGTGGCTTCAGTGAATACAGTGTATTTGTATCTTTCCGGTCCATGATGGCTCCGTAGTCCTGTTCAAGCCAAAGGTAATAATGGGCTTGCGAGCCGTCTTGAAGCTCCAGCGTTAGCAAGTAGTCTGCTTTTGCCACATCTGCTATCCCTGGATTCTTCTTGGATTTTTTTATGGCCTGCACAAATGTGTGCAGTTCTTCCTGGTCAGAACTCTTAAAACGAACGAGTTCTGCTCCAATATCATCCCAATCCTCACCGATTTCCGAAACAGAAGCATTCATGATTTTTTCTCCGTTCAGCTCCGCCTCATTCTGGCAGCCGCCCAGCATAAGCGTAATCATAAGTAAGCAAACAATTCGAGCCATCAACGTCACCAGCTTTCTATTTTAAAGATAGACGGAAAAGCAAGTGTAAGTGTTACAGCTCCTTTCGGCTACTGTTTTTTTAGCCTGTCCTCTACTTCGGGGAAGGTCGGCATGCCTCCCTGGGCCCCGAATTTTTCGACCGAAAGGGAAGCGGCAATGTTTGCGAATTGAATGGCATCCTGCAATGTATAGCCATTGACCAGGGCATGTGCCAGTGCTCCGTTGAATGTATCCCCGGCCCCTGTCGTGTCGACTGCGTCCGTTTTATACCCATCGATATGTATGAGTGTCTCCCCGTCATGGTAGCAGGCACCTTTGCTTCCCAATGTGACAATCAACTTATTCGGGTACAATTGAAGGGTTTCCTTGTAATCCGAGCCGAAGATCGATTCGCATTCTGTCTCATTTGGAGTGATGTAGGAGGCATAGGACATCCATTCTTTCTTGAAATTGGCGGCAGGTGCCGGATTAAGGAGTACCGGGATTCCTGATTCATGGCATTTATGTAAAGTGTATTCGATTGTGTCAGAAGGTATTTCCAGCTGAAGCACCACCAGACGGCTGGCTTTGATTGTCTCCCAATGTTTGTCGATGAGTTGGGGTGATACGCTGGAGTTTGCCCCAGGCACAACAATAATCCGATTATCCCCATCGTGGAGCAAAATGGCAGCAATGCCGGTAGGGGTTTCTGTCTGTGCGATCGTCTCTACCGAAACACCTTCATCCTTCAGATTGCGAAGCAGCGAGTCACCGAACGGATCGTTACCCAGACAGCCAATCATCCGGACATCGCTGCCGAGCCTTGCTGCCGCGACAGCCTGGTTTGCCCCTTTCCCTCCCGGCACTGTTTTAAAGAACTCGCCGAGTACAGTTTCACCTTGGCTGGGAAAGCTGTTCGTCCCGACAGATAAGTCCATATTGATGCTTCCAATAACGGTTATCATATGTCATCTCCCTTTCTGGCTGTTTCCGGACAAAAGCGGTAAGGGAAGCGCTTTTTCCAGGTTTGCCGTAGCTGATGTTATGTATAAGTAAATAGGCATTTCCTTAAGTAAAATACCATCAAAGCCTATAATCTGCAAACCGGCCTGCCAGTCAGCTATCCAATGATTGAAACGCCTCAATCATTTTATTCAATTTGCCGATGTCGTCCCTGGAGCGTACGTTTCCGGCCAATTTTTGCATGTTGTGCAGCAGCATGATTTGCTGCTCGTATTTAAAGGCTTTTCTGCTGCTTTCCAATGCATTCGTTTTTCTGTCGGGATTGGATAGGATCAGTCCGAGCAGCCTGTTTTTGATTTTTAATTCATTATTGATTGTGGCGATGAAAGCACGCTTCTCTTTTTCCTGGAAAAATAAGATCTTATTCAATGCGTATCCTCTCCGGCTCGAATTATAATAGATAATGACA
>CAKQBC010000143.1 GCA_934215995.1 uncultured Bacillus sp.
TTTTTTGTTTATGGGCATAAAAATACGAGGAATTTGTGCCCGCACCCCTCTTTTTAATACAAAGCTGCCCTCTATCGCTTCATTGGTTACTGACCCTATCCTCCCCATCCTTCATTAAAACTAGCTTCCCCCATATATTCTTCCTCCCTCTCTTGGCATCTTTCTTCCCATCACGAACATCCAATCCCGTTAAAAAAATATTCAAAAAAAGAAGGACAACCGGCGAGTTTCTATGTACAATATTAGTACTTTACTAGAGGAAAGGTCGTCAGTCCCATGATCACAATCAGAAACGCGACACAAAACGATGTACCTGCTTTACTCGATATTTACAATTATGCTGTCCGGAATCTGACAGCGATTTTTGAAACAAAAGAGCAAACACTGAAGGAGCGTCTGCAATGGTTCCACATATTCGGCCGGCGATATCCTTTGCTGGTCGCTGAAAGCAACGGCAAGGTCGTTGGCTACAGCTGTTTAACCCCATATAGCGAAAAAACCGGCTATAACAGGACAAGCGAAATATCAGTCTATATATCTCCCGAGCATCAAGGAAAAGGAATCGGCAACCTGCTGATGAAGGAATTGATCCGCCTCGCAGAGGAGAAAGGATTCCATGCAATCATCGCTGCCATCTCAGGCGGAAACGAGACAAGCGTCAAGCTCCATAAAAAATATGGTTTTGTATATGCCGGTTGCCTAAAAGAAGCAGGCTGGAAATTTGATGAATGGCATGACGTCCATTACTATCAGCTCCTTCTGAATAAATAAAAGAAACGGGCGTGAGAAATCTCATTGCCCGTCTTTTCCATCTATTAAAGTACGTTTCATCCGGACAGTCTGCAAACTGTGCCCATATAAGTCTTCCGTAAACTCTTTGATCTTTTGAAAGCCCTTAGCCTTATAAAAATGCAGGCCAGCCCTGTTTTCCTTTTCCACATCAACAGTCAGCGACTGAAGGCCAGCATAATTCCGCATGCCCTCCTCCAGCAAAGCGGAGCCGATTTTCCTGCCTTGAAAAGCCGGCAGGACATAGATTGCATATAGGTTCGCTGAATACCCTTCATCCACTCCAGAAAAATTGGCAAACCCGGCCACTTCCCCGTTTTCCTCGGCAACCAAAAATAAAGAGGCGCCAATCCGCTTCTCCAATGAACCATCGGAATAAGCCTCTTTTAGGAATCTTTCCTGTATACCAAGTGGAATGATTCCTTCATATGTATGATGCCAGGTTGTTTCCGCCACTCGCCGAATGGACCGGCAGTCGTCCTCCAATGCTTTTCTGATGGCCATCACTTTTCTCCTTTTTCATTAGATGATTTCCTTAAACGAAGGCACCCGGTAATCCCCGGCCTCCTCCTCGCCCGTTTCTTCTTCACCCTTCCTCGGATCATTGTTTTCCAAAAACATCAGCGAAAAGAAAACTACCGCCAAAAGAAGCATAACAGCAAGGATGGATACCCCCAACCCCAAGAAAATCCGTTTCACGATTTGTTTGTTCATGCCATCCCCCTATACAAAAACCTCGATACTTTGCCTGAGTTTTATGTAAATGGTAATTTATTCAAACAAGTACGTCAAACAAAATATAAAAAGCCAAGCGTTTTTTCAGCTTGGCTAAATTTCCTTATCCCTCATCGAATGTTATGTTCTTTCCATAGAAGATTTCATCCATCTCTTTCCTGAGCCTGTCGGTGATGCTTTCTTTTTCATATTCAGTCAGGACATCCTGCTTATAGCCGAACAAATAATTATCGATATCGAACTCCTTCAGCTTGCACTTCGTATGGAATATATTTTCCTGATAGACGTTCACATCAATCATATCGTACATACTTTTAATATCCGCCGGAATGAAATTCTGGATGGAATTGATGTCATGGTCGATGAACAGCTTCGTCCCCTGCTTATCCCTCGTGAAGCCGCGAACCCTGTAATCGATTGTCATGATGTCCGTATCAAAGGAATGGATCATATAGTTCAGCGCCTTCAGCGGTGAAATTTCCCCGCATGTGGACACATCGATATCTGCACGGAATGTACTGATCCCTTCATCCGGATGGTATTCCGGATACGTATGGACCGTGATATGGCTTTTATCAAGATGCATGAGCACATGGTCAGGATAAGGGCCCGGGGACTCATTGAAGTGTTCCTTCGGCGCCTCCTCGACGGGCTCCTCGGAAATGAGCATCGTCACACTGGCTCCCTGCGGATAATAATCCTGCTTGGCAATGTTCAGGACATGGGCCCCAATAATATCCGAGACCGCAGTCAGGATCTTCGTCAGCCTGTCGGCATTATACTGTTCATCAATATACTCAATATAGGCTTCCCTCTCCGATTTTGTCTTCGTATAACAAATATCATACATATTGAAACTCAACGATTTCGTCAAGTTATTGAAGTTGTGCAGCTCAATGCGGTTCTCCCTGGTTAGCTTCATAAACTGTTCTCCTTACTCGTAGCGAATAGTAGTGTCATTTTCTTCTATACCCTTTCTTTTTTTGTAAAAACTGCCTTTTATCGCCTTTATCCTTTATCTTATCGATAAATCCACCAGAATTTATACATTTTTTTGATCAAAACACTTGAAAGTCAAAAAAGGTCAGAGTATAATCTTATTAAAGTCAAAGATAGTCAAAGTCAAAGTTTTACGATAGAAGGATTGGAGAAAACACACAAACATTAAAGGAGGAGTCACATATGCTATGTGAAAAATGCCAAAAAAACCAGGCAACAGTCGAGTTTCAGCTTCAAATTAACGGGCATCGCCAAAGACATCATTTGTGCCCCGCTTGCTATAAAGAACAACGTTCCAAATTAGGGGCAGCATCGCAAATGAAAGGCATGCAATTTGGGTTTGAACCATTTTTCAACCATCCATTCTTTTCCGAAGATAACGGAAAAACAGCTATGCCTAACCAAAATCCGGCGTTCGGGCAAATGCCAGAGCAAGCCCAAGGACAAAGACAAGGAAAAGGCGGCGGCCTTCTTGAGCAATACGGGCGCAATTTGACCAATAATGCAAAAGCTGGCCTGATTGATCCGGTCATCGGCCGTGATCAGGAAGTAAAACGAGTCATTGAAATCCTGAACAGGCGCACGAAAAACAATCCTGTTTTAATCGGTGAGCCGGGCGTCGGGAAAACAGCCATCGCTGAAGGTCTTGCTTTGAAAATTACAGAAGGCAATGTACCTGCCAAACTGAAAACGAAAGAAGTCTATCTTCTTGATGTCGCTTCCCTAGTATCCAATACAGGAATCCGCGGCCAATTCGAGGAACGCATGAAACAATTGATTGATGAATTGCAGTCACGAAAAAATGTCATCTTGTTCATTGATGAAATCCATCAGCTCGTCGGTGCCGGTTCTGCAGAAGGCTCCATGGATGCAGGCAATATCCTGAAGCCCGCACTCGCCCGCGGAGAGCTGCAGATCGTTGGTGCAACAACGCTTGCTGAATACCGCCAAATCGAGAAAGACGGCGCATTGGAACGTCGCTTCCAGCCTGTCCAAGTAAATGAGCCGACTATTGAAGAAGCAATCAAAATCTTGAATGGCCTGAAGGACCGCTACGAGGCGTACCATTCAGTAAGCTACACATCAGAAGCGCTTGATGCTGCGGTTGAACTATCCAGCCGTTACATCCAGGACCGCTTCCTTCCGGATAAAGCGATCGACTTGATGGATGAAGCCGGATCAAGATTGAACCTTACAATTGAAACTGCCGGTGAGGAATCAATCAAGGAACGCCTGACAGCGATCCATAAAGAAAAAGAAGAAGCGTTAAAAACGGAAGCGTATGAAAAAGCGGCAACACTTCGCGATGAAGAAGAAAAACTGGAAAAGGCACTGGAAATCGGAACAGGAGAACAGCCTGTTGTGACGGTTGAGCACATCCAGGAAATCATCGCCGAAAAAACCGGCATCCCGGTTGGCAAAATGCAGGAGGATGAAACGATACGGATGAAGAATCTGCAGGCTGCCCTTTCCGAAAAAGTGATCGGACAGGAAGAAGCGGTGAAAAAAGTCGCAAAAGCGATTCGCCGCAGCCGTGCAGGGCTGAAAGCGAAAAACCGCCCGATTGGTTCATTCCTCTTCGTTGGTCCAACAGGCGTCGGGAAAACAGAGCTTTCAAAAGTTCTTGCTGAAGAAATGTTCGGTACAAAAGATGCGATGATTCGCCTGGACATGAGCGAATACATGGAAAAACACAGTGTATCGAAGCTGATTGGTTCCCCTCCCGGCTATGTAGGGCACGAGGAAGCAGGACAGCTCACAGAAAAAGTAAGGAGAAACCCGTACAGCATCATTTTGCTGGACGAAATCGAAAAGGCGCATCCCGATGTCATGCATATGTTCCTGCAAATCCTTGATGACGGCCGTTTGACTGACAGCCAAGGGCGGATCGTGAATTTCAAAAACACGGTCATTATCATGACAAGCAACGCTGGCGTGGGTGAAAAACAAAAAGTGCTCGGATTCAACAAAGCCGAGATGGTGAAAGAAGCAACGATCCTTCAATCACTGGGCCAATACTTCAAGCCAGAATTCCTGAACCGTTTCGACAGCATCATCGAATTCGGCAGCCTTGGAAAAGAACATCTTGTCCAAATCGTCGAACTAATGCTTGGTGAATTGGATGAAATGCTGAAAGCAGAAGGAATCACTCTGGAAGTGCCAGCAGAAGTAAAAGAAAAACTCGCCGAGCTCGGCTACGACCCTGCATTCGGGGCAAGGCCGCTGCGCAGAGCAATCCAGGACCACCTCGAAGATAGCATTGCCGACTTCATCTATGACCAGCCGGAAGAAAAAGCATTGAAGGCTGTCATTGAAGAAAACGAGATTATGATCAGGAAAGCATAACAATTATAAGGACCAAATCATTAGATTTGGTCCTTAATTTATGCCAGTATGGTAAGATGGCAGAAAGGAGGCGGCTTACATGAACCCACAAAAGAAATACGAATTTCCTGCAATCATCAGATGGATGTTGAATGGATTTGCTGTAGTAATGTTATGTTTTTCAGCTATGAAGATTCTATTCAATTGGTCTCCCGTACATAAGAGCGAGTCGATGGAATCTCTGGCTCTCCTATTAATCGGCGCTGTTGTTTGGGCTGCGTTCACCTTTATCGAGAAATCACCCGAGAATATCAACCTGCCGATCTTTTTGCATGCCGATCAGGCAAAAAACATTAAGTACAACAGGATGGCTGTCAATGTTCTGAAAAATGCCGTTGCAGTTGGCCTTGTCCTGTTCTCTTTAGCAATCCGGTAAATGAGAAGAGCCAATCCACTTCTTACACCTACGATTTATCTATTGGCTTTCCTCCTCCCCTGCCAGATTTATGTTCTATCAAAAACCGCCAAAAACAGCAAATTGTTTCCTGAATATTTCGCAATCGTAGGACAATACAACTATTTTGCTGCAAACTACTATCATTTATGGGTATTTTAGATAAAATTACTATATAATGGTCTTATTTTCATAGAAACAACCTGACTGGGTTGAATATACATGGGAAAGCCAATGGACTAATTACCCATTATTATGCGATTTTCGACATCCGGTTTCCCAACCTAAACATCCCCACATTTACTAAAAACTGTTGTATATTAAATCTACAAGGAGTTATCATATGAAGCAATTCGGTCACCTGATCAAGTTCGAAAGAACAAAACAGCAAATGAAACAAAGCACACTGGCTAGAGGCATATGCTCAACTTCTTATTTAAGCAAGATCGAGAATAACCGGGCGCTTCCAAGTGAAGAAGTACTGCAGCTGCTGTTCGAGAGACTGAACATCAATCCCGATGACCTTGAAAGCAATTCAGATCAAGAAAAGAACCTCGAAGAGCTGCAAGAGATTTATAAAGAGTTGACGATTACGAAGAGCAGAGAATATGCTCGGGAGAAATTGGAATACCTAAAAAAGAAACAAATGGCATACCAGACAGATAACGAATTTTATTGTTGGAATCTTTTACAAGCTAGACTTTATTTATCAGTTAATGACCTGGAAAACTGTCAATTATCTTTAGAGTTTTTGAGAGATGCTGAAGAAAACCTAGAGGATTTACAGAAATACTATTTGTATAAGTTCCAAGGAATTTATGAATACCAAACTTACAACATTGATAAAGCAATTAAATTGATGAATTTAGCTCTACTAACAAGCAAAGATTCTTATGTTCCAGATTGGGAACAAGCAGATATTAATTACATGATCAGTTTATGTTATCTAGCTGATGAACATTTAATTAATTGTATTATGTATATCAAAGAAGCATTATCATATTTTCAAGCAAATTTTAAGTTCAAGAGGGTTATAGAA
>CAKQBC010000144.1 GCA_934215995.1 uncultured Bacillus sp.
AAAAAGTGAAGAAGGTCATTGAACGTGAAATTCCCGGAGCACCGCACGAGGTTCTGCTTGTGCTTGATGCGACTACGGGACAGAATGCGCTTGTGCAGGCGAAAATGTTCAAAGAAGCGACCGATGTGTCCGGGATTGTTCTGACAAAACTGGATGGAACAGCAAAAGGCGGCATCGTCCTTGCAATCAAAAACGAATTGAACATACCGGTGAAATTCGTCGGGCTTGGGGAGAAAATGGACGACCTGCAAGCATTCGATGCTGAAAAATATGTATATGGATTATTCGCAGGCCTGCTTGATCAACAGGAGGAATAGGCAAATACAATGAAAAGGTTCTCCTCCTGGGCGGGGGAGAACCTTTTTGCGGCCAAAAACCGGAGAGAATCTTGACAATCCTCCTGCTTGGCTGTAGACTATCAATTGTAAAGGTGTTTTACTTAACATGAGAGGGGCGCATGAATATGACGATAGAAAAAACAACAAGGATGAATTACCTATATGATTTCTATCAATCGCTGCTCACCGAAAAGCAGCAAAGCTATATGGCCCTCTATTATCTGGACGATTTTTCCCTCGGGGAGATCGCAGAGGAATACAATGTTAGTAGGCAGGCAGTTTACGATAATATAAAAAGGACAGAAGCGATGCTTGAAGAATATGAAGCGAAGCTTCTGCTATTTGAAAAGTTTCAACAGCGAAGTAAGTTAATTGAAAAGCTAAGAGAAGAAGCTGAGACTTCATCCGATGGAAGAATGAAAATGCTTGAAATAATTGCTGAGCTCGAGAAATTAGATTAGGAGGCGGCAAATATGGCATTTGAAGGATTAGCCGACCGACTGCAGGGAACCATACAAAAAATTCGCGGCAAGGGTAAAGTGAACGAAGCAGATGTAAAAGAGATGATGCGCGAAGTGAAGCTCGCTCTTTTGGAGGCGGATGTTAACTTTAAGGTAGTCCGTGACTTTGTCAAACGTGTCAGTGAACGTGCAGTGGGGCAGGAGGTCTTAAAAAGCTTAACCCCTGGCCAGCAGGTAGTCAAAGTAGTTAAGGAAGAATTGACAGAATTGATGGGCGGCGAGCAAAGCAAGATTGCTGTAGCCAAGCGTCCTCCGACTGTCATCCTGATGGTTGGCCTCCAAGGTGCCGGTAAGACTACCACAACAGGTAAGCTGGCAAACCTTCTGAGGAAAAAATATAATCGTAAGCCTTTATTGGTTGCGGCCGACATATACCGGCCGGCGGCAATCAAACAGCTTGAAACGCTCGGGAAGCAGCTAGACATGCCGGTCTTTTCTTTAGGGGACCAGGTAAGCCCGGTGGAAATCGCCCGTCAGGCAATCCAGAAAGCCAAGGAAGAACATCTGGACTATGTGCTGATCGATACAGCCGGACGGCTGCATATCGATGAAAAGCTGATGTCCGAATTGGATGAAGTGAAAGAGGTTGCCAAGCCGGATGAAATTTTCCTTGTAGTCGACAGCATGACGGGACAAAGCGCCGTTGATGTGGCCCAGAGCTTCAATGAACAGCTCGGCCTGACAGGTGTAGTCCTTACGAAGCTTGATGGCGATACAAGGGGCGGGGCCGCACTTTCAATCCGTTCTGTGACGGATACCCCGATTAAGTTCGTCGGTATGGGCGAAAAACTGGATGCGCTGGAAGTATTCCACCCAGAGCGCATGGCTTCAAGAATTCTCGGCATGGGAGATGTCCTGACTTTAATCGAGAAAGCGCAGACCAATGTCGATGAAGCGAAAGCGAAAGAGCTTGAGCATAAAATGCGTACGCAATCCTTTACATTCGATGATTTCCTTGAGCAGCTCGGCCAGGTCCGCAACATGGGACCGCTTGATGATCTTCTGAAGATGCTTCCGGGCGCGAACAAGATGAAAGGCCTGAACAACATCAGCATCGATGAGAAACAAATCGGCCATGTCGAAGCAATTATCCGTTCCATGACGGCCAAGGAAAAAGCAAACCCTGAAATCATCAATGCAGGGCGCAGAAGAAGGATCGCCAAGGGAAGCGGCACATCGATACAGGAAGTGAACCGCTTGCTGAAGCAATTCGAAGAAATGAAAAAAATGATGAAACAGATGACCAATATGCAGCAAAAAGGGAAGAAGAAAGGCTTTAAATTCCCGTTCATGTAAGGTTTTTTAAGCTGTTAAGAAAAAAACCTTTACAAACTATATAACCCTTTGATAATATATTATCTTGTGGAAACTAAAAAAAGAGGTGCTTATTAAAATGGCAGTTAAAATTCGTTTAAAACGCATGGGAGCAAAAAAATCTCCTTTTTATCGTATCGTAGTAGCAGATTCTCGTTCACCACGTGATGGACGTTACATCGAGGTAGTAGGAACTTACAACCCAGTTTCTCAACCTGCACAAGTTAAGATTGACGAAGAGCTTGCTCTTAAATGGCTTCAAGATGGAGCAAAACCATCTGATACAGTTCGCAATCTTTTATCTCAACAAGGCATTATGGAAAAATTCCACAATGCAAAAAACAGCAAGTAATCTTGCATTCAGATGAAACAACTCATCGAAACAATTGTTTCGTCGCTTGTTGACCATCCGGAATCCATATCAATCAAGACGGTGGAGGAAGAAGAAAAGATCACCTATCAATTGTCTGTCCACAAGGAGGACATGGGAAAGGTGATCGGGAAACAAGGACGTGTAGCTAAGGCGATTCGGACTGTAATCTATGCAGCAGGATCAACACAGCAAAAGAAAATCTATCTAGAGATTTCCGAATAGGAGGGCTAAAACCCTCCTTTTTTGGTATGATAAAAAATAATGCAGTCAAGTACATAAGATTGTTGCGTTTAATGGGAATCGGGAGGCGCTTAGGATGAAGATTCTGCAAACGGTCAGTGTTAAACAGGTGTTAACAGAGAGCAGCAAGAATCAACTCCTTGAAAAATACCAAAATCAAGCTTATCAGTTGCGAAAAGAGCTGGACCAGCTTAAATTTGAAATGAAAAAGCTTGAAAAGACGAAAAAGCTGCAGCCGGTCAGCCTGAAGGCCCATTTTGAGAAAGAGATGTCAAGCAGGTCAGAGAAGCTGAAACTGCTGGATTACAAAATGGAACAGCTGGATGTGCTGCCAGTCGGCAGCGAGCTGAAGGAAAGGGAAATCCAAGGGCTGGTCGATGTGGAAGTGGGTAGCAATTGGGAAGAACTTACAAAAACGAAGACAATCATTGTTAAGGACGGTTTAGTAATAGAAATACGGTAGAGGTGTGTATATTGGAAAAATGGTTTAATGTCGGAAAAATCGTAAACACACATGGGATAAAAGGGGAGGTACGGGTTATTTCAAGGACTGATTTCGCCGAGGAAAGATACAAGGCGGGAAATATCCTTTATTTATTCCAGGATGGCAAGGACAGGCCGGTCGAATTGAAAATAACATCGCACCGAAAACATAAGAACTTTGATATGCTGACATTCGAAGGGTACTATAATGTGAACCAGGTCGAGCCTTTCAAAGAAGGGCTGCTGAAGGTCCCTGAGTCATACCTGTCCCCTTTGGAGGAAGACGAATATTATTTCCATGAAATTATCGGCTGCAAGGTCGTTACAAGCGGCGGCGAGGAGCTTGGCACGGTCAAGGAAATCCTGACCCCGGGCGCAAATGATGTTTGGGTAGTGAAGGGGCAGCGGGGCAAAGAGGTCCTGATCCCTTACATTAAGGATGTCGTGAAGGAAATAAACGTATCCGATAAAGTTATCACAATTGAGCCGATGGAAGGGCTGCTATGATGAAAATAGATGTTTTATCCCTATTTCCGGAAATGTTCGCCGGTGTTTTCGGTACTTCAATCCTGAAAAAAGCGGCGGATAAAGAAGCGGTATCTTACAATGTGGTCAACTTCCGGGAGTTTTCGGAAAGCAAGCATGGCACTGTCGATGACTATCCATATGGCGGAGGCGCCGGGATGGTCCTTAAAGCGCAGCCGATCTTTGATGCAGTCGATCATTTGACGCAGGCTGCGGGCGAGAAAAAGCCGAGGGTCATCCTGATGTGCCCGCAAGGGGAAAGGTATACACAGAAGAAGGCCGAAGAGCTTGCGAAAGAAGACCATCTAATCTTTATTTGCGGCCATTATGAAGGGTATGATGAAAGAATACGCGAGCATGTCGTGACAGATGAGATCTCCATTGGGGATTATGTGTTGACAGGCGGAGAGCTTGGGGCGATGGTCATGATCGACAGCATCGTCCGCCTGCTGCCCGGAGTCCTCGGTAATGAGGACTCTCCTGTATTGGATTCTTATTCATCAGGCTTGCTTGAGCACCCGCATTATACCCGCCCCTATGATTTCAGGGGGATGACAGTCCCTGATACATTGATGTCAGGCAACCATAAGCATATTGAAGAATGGCGCAGGAAAGAGAGCCTGAGAAGGACCTGGACAAGGCGTCCTGATCTTCTGGAGCATATGGAACTGACGGAACAAGAAAAAAAATGGCTTGAAGAAATAAAAAACAGTTGAGTTTTATTGCAATCAGGACATTTCTATGGTAAGATTCATTTTGTGACTTGAGTTCAATAGACTAGAGTCGCTTATAACGATGTTCCGCTGCGGTATGTAAATGACTTGCAAGAGCATCTGTGGGAGGAGATGAATACGATGCAACAATTAATTCATGATATCACTAAAGAACAGTTACGCACTGATCTTCCTTCTTTCCGTCCTGGTGACACAGTACGTGTACACGTTAAGGTTGTTGAGGGAACTCGCGAGCGTATCCAGATTTTTGAAGGTGTAGTCATTAAGCGTCGTGGTGGCGGAATCAGCGAAACTTTCACAGTTCGTAAGATTTCTTACGGAGTTGGAGTTGAGCGTACATTCCCTGTACACACACCGAAAATTGCAAACCTTGAAGTGGTTCGCCGCGGTAAAGTACGCCGTGCGAAACTTTACTACCTACGTAGCCTTCGTGGTAAAGCAGCTCGTATTAAAGAGATTCGCTAATTTATTGATGCAAAGGAAAAGAGCTTGTTTAGACAAGCTCTTTTTTAATATCGGCTGCTTAAGCAGCCGAATACAGGCCTCAAGAATAGATCTCCTTTAAAGAAGCCCGCTTTTAATTAGCAGCCTCCCTGCCGGCACTTGTGCTATTTGTAACATATTCGGCAATACAGCTTGCTCTTTGACCGTTTATGGCCCGCAATAGAAGGGAATATTTCCAAATAGGTACATAGTTAATAGCGTGGCATTGCCTAAGCTTACGGCAAGAATCCAGATAGAAAAGCCAAGTTTAATCCAGGCACTCCAGAGTTATATATACAGTTAAAATTGTTAGTGGGCTGGTGAAAGTATGACAAAAGAAAAAAGCAGGAACGAAGCGTGGGAATGGACTAAGGCGCTGATCATTGCAGTGGCCCTGGCGGCGGTTATCCGCTATTTTCTGTTGGCGCCGATTGTAGTGGACGGGGAAAGCATGATGCCGACCTTGCTTGATGGCGACCGTATGATCGTGAATAAGTTAAGTTATCTCGTAGGGGAACCGGAAAGATTCGACATTGTCGTATTCCATGCACCGGAAGGCAAAGACTATATTAAACGTGTAATCGGATTGCCTGGCGACACCGTCGAGTATAAAGAGGATACTTTATATGTGAACGGCGAGAGATTTGAAGAACCATATTTGAATGAATTCAAAAAACAGATGTTCGACGGGCCGTTAACAGAATCCTTTACTCTTGAATCCATTACCGGGGGACAGCAAACAGTCCCTGAAGGGCATGTATTCGTTATGGGGGACAATAGGCGCGAATCCAAGGATTCAAGGCATATTGGATTCGTGTCTATAGATGAAATCGTAGGGAAGACCAGTTTTGTATACTGGCCAATTGAAAAAATGAGAAATGTTGACTAGAAAGGTGGATACCAGTGACTATTCAATGGTTTCCGGGCCATATGGCCAAGGCACGAAGAGAAGTCGGGGAAAAACTGAAGCTGATCGATATTATATATGAATTGGTCGATGCAAGGCTTCCGCTATCTTCGAGAAATCCGATGATTGATGAAATCATCCAGCACAAACCAAGAATCATCCTATTGAATAAAGCGGACATGGCCGATCCGAAAAAAACAGCCCAGTGGGTAGCTTACTTCAAAAAACAGGGCATGACTGCGCTTGCAATCAACTCCCAGGCGGGAAGCGGATTGTCGCAAATAACGTCCGTTTCGAAAGAGCTGCTTAAAGACAAACTGGACAGGCTTAAAGCAAAAGGGGTAAAACCCAGAGCGATCCGGGCGATGATTGTCGGGATCCCGAATGT
>CAKQBC010000145.1 GCA_934215995.1 uncultured Bacillus sp.
CGGGTGTTCTTCATCCAAACCGCTGAATATATGAATGGCATGTGCAATCCCTTGTTCACGGATTGTTTGTTGAATTTCCACGGATTCCTTATCTTCTGGATAGTCATATAAGTATCCTGCTGTTATGCCCTGTATAAGAAGGGAAGGCAATGTGCCAAAAGCTTCAAAATATTGGACAGCCGGACTGATCAGCCTGTCATTGTAACCAAGTTTCCTCATAGGGGAACGGCCGACCCGTACAACTTCATCTGATATGAAAGGGTTTTTGAACCGATTGATAATTTTCTCTATATAGACAAGATGTTCATCTTGGTCGAATCCATGCTTGTTTACCAGCACTTTCCCTGATTCGATGAGCGCCCCTTTGACGATATCGGCAATTTTTTCGTCGTCCATTGCTTCTTTGATGGTAGAGTGTCCGGCCAAATAGCCGAGGTAGGCTGTAATGCAATGGCCGGTATTCACGGTGAATAGTTTCCGCTCGATGAAAGGGGATAGGGACTCAGCAAAGGTTGCACCGGTGATTGGCGGTATTTCACCGATTATTTCCGATTGGTCGATGACCCATTCATAATAAGGCTCAACCGAAACCAACAGCTTATCAATATTTGTCTGGTTGGGCACTATGCGGTCAACAGCTGAATTCGGAAAAGAAACGCAGCTTTCCACAATATTTATCTCATCCTCGTGCAGATAGTCGTATACTTTATTTTTGATCAGGCTGCTGGCACCGATCATATTCTCGCAAGCTATGATCGTAAGCGGCTCACTGGTTTCTTTGATTCTGGCGCTAAGCCCGTCTGCGATTAGCCGGGAAATGATTGGAAGCACATTCGGTCCTACTGCGGTTGTGATTAGATTTGTTATTTTGATTGCTTCAATGACTAGTTCCGGTGATTTTTGGCTGTTGATTGCCTTTACATCAGTGATGGTCGTTTTCTTTTGTTCTTTATCAGCCAAAACAATTGTGTAGGCCTTTTTTTCATTCAGCAAATCGACAATCTCTTCATTTACATCTACGAAGGTCACCTCATATCCCGATTCAGAAAGCAGGCCCCCGATAAATCCGCGGCCGATATTGCCGGCTCCGAAATGCAGCGCCTTCATTGGACTGCCTCCTCGAATAAAGAAAGAATCTCTTCTTTGGATGTGGCAGTTACGATTGTTTCCACATTCTCTTCATCTGAAAGGACAATGGCTATCTGTGAGAGTATGTCGAGATGTTCTCCGTTTTTCCCGGCAATCCCAATTAATACTTTTGCAATGTTTCCGTTTCCGAAATCTACACCATCGGGCACTTGCAGTATGGAGATGCCTGATGAAAGGATGGAGGATTTGGCATCTTCTGTACCGTGTGGAATGGCTACATAGTTGCCCATATAAGTGCTTGTAAGTTCCTCACGTTCAAGCATTTTCTGAATATAGGATTCTTTTACATGGCCATTCTCTATCAGAACTTTGCCAGTTTCGGCAATCATATCGCTTTTTTTGCCGGCCGGTACATTCAGTCTTACATGATCAGGTGATAGAATTGTTTTGTTCATTGTTAAAATCTCCCCTTATATTGTCGTTATTTCTCCCAAAAGCTGTTTTAATCCCCTAGTCAGGAAAGTACGTATAGTATTTTCGTCGGAATATTCAAGCAATTCTTTCGACCTGTTGCTCTCAATAATCATCGAGCTTATATGGCTCATGACTTCGGCTGCCCCTGTTTTCGGTTCGGCTGGGAGGAGCATGACTAATGCGGTTCGCATCTGAACAAGTGAGCCATCCATCCCATCGGTGGGCAGCGGGGCATTCAGGCGAAAAACAGTGAAGAGAGGGAATGGTACGGCTGTACTCCTGGCATGAAGAAGAGCAAGCCCTGTCTCCGGCAAACCAGTACCTCCTTGTTGTTCACGAAGCAGCAAATCTTCTGAAATCTTGCCGGCATCTGTTGTCAATCCCCGCTCAGCCAATCTGGAACTGATGAAATGGATCAATTGTTCTTTGCCGTTGATATTTGGCACTCCGGCAACAGAAAAATACTCCAAAATGTTTCCGATTGTTTCTGAATATCCAGAAAGCCGTTGGACTTGAGCAAGGAAATCTTCCGGTTCCGAAAGCAAGTCGGCTTCAGAAGAAATGGTTTCCCTGACAGCAACTTTTTGGATAGCGGCCCGAATCTCTGTAATGTCACGCTCGGTTAAAAATGGATTCACCAGAAGATATTGCTTTTCTTTTAGATCAAGATGGACAGTGGAAACAATCAAGTCGTAATCAGTAAGAGGAAGGGAGTGTATGTCGAAAGCCGACACATTCCTCACCGATGCAACTTCCGGGAATTCCTTTTGGATGGTTGCATTCAGGATTTTCGATGTCCCAATCCCGCTTGTGCAGACTACCAGTGCGTTTATGGGGCTTTGTTCCTCGGTCATCAAAAGGGCAGAGGCGAAATGCATCACAAGATAGCCTATTTCTTCATCAGGGACATACAGATTCGGGAAGACCTCGGCAGTTATATCCTTGACGATTCCGAATAGTTCGCTATATTCCTTTTTGATGGAGGGCAGCAATGGATTTTGGATCCCCATTCCTTCTTCCATTCGGTAGATTGCTGGTTTTAAATGAGTCATTAAACCGTTATACAAGGAATCTCTATTTGCAAAATCCACACTAAGTCGGCTGCCGGCCAAAGCAATCAATTTTTGTGTGTAAAGCCAAAGGGAAGGGTTTTCATATGGTTCCGATTCTTTTTCAACAAGTGCCTTGGCTCCCATCAAATGCATTGCGATCTGTTTTATCTCTTCATCCGGAAAGCGTATTTCAAACTCTTTCTCCAGCTGCGCCATTATGGAAGAAGCCATCACATATTCCTCGGAATCTTTCAAACTGTCTTTATGCGCCGTTGCACCGGCCACACGGTTTCCTTTAGATACCCTTTCGATGGCCAATGCTAGGTGCACAATCAATCCGGTGTAGGCCCTATCGGCAATGGGACTATTGTTTTCCCGGATGAATTGCATGACTGTTCGTTCTACGGCAGCTATTTTTTCTCTTGAAACGAGGCCAAGCAGCCTTCCGTCTGTCATGTCGATCCTTTTCTGTACGCTTTCTTTGCTCCCGAATGATAATAGGCCGATTTCATCTGTATATTGTTGGATGATACTGCTCATCATCTGCCTTTTTGCTTTTTCACTGCCGAGAATTTCAACACCATAACCTCTTTTTTTAATAAGTTTCAGCTCATGGCGCTGTAATTGGGCCAGCATCTTATCCAAATCGCTGCCTATGGTGGCGAGTGAAACCTTCAATTCATTGGCCAGTGCATTTTGTTTAATGGGACCGGAAGATTGAAGCAGGCGCGCCAGCAGGAATACATGGCGCTCTTCTGTTGTATAATCTGTATGGGCCGCTCTGTTTAGGGCATTCAGCAATTGTTCTTTCTGATTGGCCGAGCCTATGGCTTTCAGTCCATTCCCTGGTTTCTTACTGAGCAGAAGACCGGATTCTATCAAAATCGTTTCTATGCCTTTGATGTCCCTTTGGATGGTCCGGATGCTTACGTCCAAGTCTTCCGCTAAATCTTGAAATGTAGTATCCCGGGTAGTACTGAGCAGTATTTCAAGAATTTTTCTTTCGCGTCCAGAAATGTACATTCCATCGACATCCTTTTCTGTGAATATTTGTTTCATTCCCTGTATTCAATATGGAAAACATAGGTGGTTTGTATTTTTAGAAAAACAGAAGAGATCCCTGGAAACAGGCGAGCCATCGTTGCTGACTTTTAGGTGGGGACCAGGATAAGACCGACCTGTGCAAATGGCAATCAATGGGGAATAAGGAATCCCCCATTGATTGATATCCGATTTATTGCTTCAACTGCTCGATCAGCTTGTCGTATTCAGGGCTGTTCAGGAAGTTCTCCACAGAAATATGAATAGGATGAGCTTGTTTTTCCTTGGCCCGCTGAGTAAGGTCCTTATGGGTGAACACAACATCGGCATCTGAAGGCAGCTGGTTGATCGATGTATTCGTGACTTCGATATCTAGTTCCGCTTTCTTCACTTTATTGCGGAGGATGGATGCTCCCATGGCGCTTGAACCCATGCCTGCGTCACATGCAAATACGATCTTTTTGATATCCTTCATGTCCTTGTCAGCTGTTGTTTGCTGCAGGACGGAACTTACCGAGCTTTTTTTGCCTTTCATGCTCTCCATTTGGGCGGAAGCGGCACTCAAATCTTCTTCACCCTGTTTACCGGTCTTCATGATGAAGGAAGCGATGGCAAAGGAAACGGCAGTTGAGATGATGACACCTGCCAATACCCCGATGTAGCCGCCTTTTGGCGTCATAAGGATTACTGCAAAGATGCTGCCCGGCGATGGCGGTGCGACCAGTCCACCGTTCAATAGGGCGAAGGTAGCCACACCGCTCATTCCGCCTCCGATTGCAGCCAGCAGAAGTGCAGGCTTCATAAGGATATAAGGGAAATAGATTTCATGGATTCCCCCAAGGAAATGAATGATTGTTGCACCGGGTGCGGATTGTTTTGCCGCTCCTTTTCCGAAAAGCCAGAAAGCCAGCAAGATACCAAGGCCAGGTCCCGGGTTCGTCTCAAGCAAGAACAGAATCGATTTGCCTGTTTCTGCTGCCTGTTCAATTCCCAGCGGACTCAATACGCCATGATTGATGGCGTTGTTAAGGAAAAGCACCTTGGCAGGCTCGACAAAAATGCTTGCAAGAGGGAGTAGTCCGGCTTCTACGATTACTTCGACTCCTGCTCCGAGCGCCTTGTTTAATCCTTCAACAATAGGCCCGATTCCACTGAGGGCGATGAGTGTCAAAATACCGCCGATAATACCAGCTGAAAAGTTGTTGACCAGCATTTCGAAGCCTTGCTTCACTTTGCCTTTGATTAGATTGTCAAACCACTTGATCGCAAAGCCTCCGAGAGGCCCCATGATCATGGCGCCAAGGAACATCGGGATGTCCGCGCCGACGATAACCCCCATAGTGGCTGTGGCGCCGACGACTCCGCCCCTTGTGTCATAAATGATTTTTCCGCCTGTATAACCGATCAATAACGGCAACAGGTACTTAATCATCGGGTCGACTAATACGGCCAGTGTTTCACTCGGAAACCAGCCTGTCGGAATAAAAAAAGCTGTGATCAAACCCCAGGCAATGAATGCGCCGATATTGGGCATGATCATGCCGCTCAAATAACTGCCGAATTTTTGGACTTTTACTTTGAAGGATGACTGCCCTTGCACTTCAGGTGCTGAACCGCTGTTTGTTTGCGCTTTCATGAAAACATCTCCTTTGCTTATTTCTTACTATTAATAATAAAGGTTTGTGGAATTATTTTGTATTTAAAGAAAAACTTGTTTTGTCATACAGATTGCTGACAAATTTGAAAAAAGAATGCAACTGAACATGAGGCAAGTCTTAGAGGACTACTTACCTGTAAGTTGGACCAATTATGATATGCTTATGGAGAGATGAGAGGTATGAATGGGATGAATAACGTCCAAGGCTTATTAAACGTGAATTTTGTCAGAGTAATAGGGGAATCACAAGCGGGGAGAATTATCATGTGCAGAGAAAGCAGGTAGTATCTGGTGCAGAAGTGTCCATGAATTGCCGTGCTTAAACTAAGAAGGAAGGATAAATAGATATGTTTGTTTTTGGTTTGGAATATGCAACTGATTATGATAATTCATTAAGGTCTACTGTATTCTTGTACTTACATGTACGGATACTTCAATTTATTGATAAAAAATGAAAGAAGTGTCCCGGTTCTAAAAATATACATTCGCACTTTTTGGGAGAATCGTATATTATAGATGGGTTAAGCTTAAATTGTATTACTTCTGCAGTTAGGGCAAGGTAGCTGGTATCGACTCAGATAATGGTTGATTCAGGCTTTGATAAATCCTAATGTAAGAGAAATTAATTGAAATTTAACATATTCCTTGTACGTATTTCTAATGTACGGGTTATATTTATATCTATCTACTCAGAAAGAGAAGGAGTATCACAATGGAAAGAAAACAGAAGATAACGCTCAGTATATTGCTGACAAACTTATTCATCGCATTTCTGGGGATAGGATTGGTAATACCGGTTTTGCCGACCATCATGAATGAGTTGAAGATTAGCGGGACTGTAGTCGGATTTCTGACTGCCGCTTTCGCCTTGACGCAACTGATTGTTTCCCCGTTTGCCGGTAAGGCTGTAGACCGGTTTGGACGAAAAATCATGATTGTCATCGGCCTGCTTGTATTCGGTTTTTCAGAGTTTTTATTC
>CAKQBC010000146.1 GCA_934215995.1 uncultured Bacillus sp.
CCTGATCGCCTTGCGAGGCCTCAGGGAAATGAAACATACAAACCGGCCCGGACTGTTGGCGCTGTTGAAAAAAGCAGGCGTTGATCCGTCAGCTATCAATGAGGAAAGCATCGGATTCGGGATCGGCCCCCGTATAAATGCAGCCGGCCGCCTCGGCGATGCAGACCCGGCAATTGAACTGTTGCTGACAGATGACCCTGTGATGGCCGAATCGATTGCCGATGAAATTGATTCACTCAATAAAGAGAGGCAGGCAATCGTAGCCGAGATTGCCAAGGACGCCATCAGGCAAGTGGAACAATCCTATCCGGTTTCCGAAAACAGTGTCCTTATCGTTGGGGGAGAAGGTTGGAATGCAGGTGTGGTCGGTATTGTGGCTTCTAAGCTTGTAGAGAAATTCTATCGCCCTACCATTGTGTTGAGCTTCGACCGTGAAAAGGGATTGGCTAAAGGATCTGCCCGGAGCATTGCCGGCTTCGATCTGTATGAGAATCTATCAAAATGCCGTGACATCCTGCCTCACTTCGGAGGCCATCCGATGGCAGCCGGTATGACACTGAAACTGGAAGATGTCGATGACCTCCGGACACGGATGAACATATTGGCGAATCGGGTCCTGACCGAAGAGGATTTTGTACCGATTACCAATATAGACGCAGATGTCAGCCTGGAAGAAGTGACCTTGCAGTCGATCGAGGAGATGGGGCAGCTTGCACCATTCGGCATGGGCAATCCGAAACCTCGTGTTCTTTTGCCTGATGTTCAAGTAGCTTCCGCAAAAAGAATCGGTGCCGATGGATCGCATCTGAAAGCAATGCTGAAAAGCAGGGAAAGCTCCTTGGATGGAATCGGATTCGGCATGGGAGATTACTATGATGAAATTTCCCCGAATGCGGTTTTATCGATAATTGGGGAATTATCTATCAATGAGTGGAACAATATACGAAAACCGCAAATATTTATCCAGGATTTATCGATCGGCCATTGGCAGCTGTTCGATATTAGAGGGAACAAGCAACTTAATCAATTGCTGAATGGCGTGCCGTCCGAAAAAACGAAAGTGATTTTCTTCAACAAGGAACATGCCGAACAATATAAGCTGGATGATTCCCACACCGCAACCTTCATTGAAGAAATGGAACAGGCCCGCACTGAAGAGATAAACGGGCATAACGTCGTCCTGGCTGATATGCCCCCTGATGAATCCTTGTTGAAGGGTTTATTGTACGGGAAAAAGCCGGACCGGCTGTATGTCCATTTCCGTCAAAATCAAAATCACTTTTTCAGCACAATCCCTACCAGGGAACATTTCAAGTGGTTTTATGCATTGCTTGCCAAGAAAGGGCCTCTTGACCTGAAACGGTACAGTAGGGATATAGCCAAACATAAAGGCTGGTCGGATGACACTGTCGATTTTATGTGCAAAGTGTTTTTTGAATTAAATTTTGTTACAATAGAAAATGGAATAATTTCCATCAACAAACAAGCGCCGAAAAGGGATATGAGCGAGTCGCCTTCCTATTTCGGCAAGCAAAAACAAATTAAATTGGAAAATGAGCTTATATATTCAAACTACCAGCAGCTTTTTGATAAAATGCAAAGCTATCTAATGGGGACAGAGCTCAAGGAGGAACATAGTCATGGATTTAAGACAATATGTCACAATAGTACCTGATTGGCCGAAACCAGGAATCAAATTTAAAGATATAACAACTTTGATGGACAATGGTGAGGCATACCGCTACGCAACAGACCAGATTGTCGAGTATGCCAAAAAACAGAAAATTGATTTGGTTGTAGGACCTGAAGCGCGCGGTTTCATTATCGGATGTCCGGTTGCCTATGCTCTAGGGGTAGGATTTGCCCCAGTGCGTAAAGAAGGCAAATTGCCAAGGGAAACGATCAAGGTGGAATACGGTCTTGAATACGGGAAGGACGTGCTTACAATCCATAAGGATGCGATTAAGCCGGGCCAACGTGTCTTGATCACTGATGATTTATTGGCAACAGGCGGTACAATCGAGGCTACAATCAAACTGGTTGAAGAACTTGGGGGCATTGTCGCAGGTATCGCATTCTTGATCAATCTTTCCTATTTGGATGGACTCTCTAAGCTGGATGGTTATGATGTTCTTACATTAATGGATTATTAATGCTATACAGTCAGAGGCTGTCCAAAAAGTGATGAAGGTCACTTTTTGGACGCCTCTTTCGCTTATTTTGACCGGGAAATACAGTTTTTTTGCCTTTTCTTTTGTTTATTGGTGAGCAAATCTTCCCGGGAAAAGCTGCAATTATTTTATAGGTTTTCCCTCATTTCTCCATTCCGGTTCACTCTGCGCTTAGTCGGATCATGCAAACGTGAGGAATGGAGGCTTAAGGCTTGCACAACTGCAGGTCGTGCAGGGGAATAACAAACCCTCAATTAACAGATTGTCTATGGAAAGCCGTCAGCTGCCATGCATGCCGGAAATGCCGATTGCCTAGGGCAGCCACGCACAATGGCTTAAGCGAATGGAGAAGAGTGTATGTACTGCCCGTTGATCAAGGCGGCGAGCGGCTTCTCTTTAATCTATCGAGAAATGATTAAAAAAGCCTCCAGAAACGCTAAATAGATGAATACCACTTTACTTTTAACCGTTTTTTTTTAATAATGAAAATAATATCGTTTTTATTATTCAAGGAATAAGAACCTTTCTTTTACCCTTTCATCATGCAGCTCCCGGAGCGCGCAGCATGGTTCACATAAATAGCAAGTACCTATTACGGCGGCCTACGCAGGAAAAAATCCGCGCGGATATAGGATTTTTCTAATACACATTTAAGGTGGTCTCATGGCAAACGAAAACTTATTAACTTCAAAACAAGTGATAGAACGAACACAATCCTATTTGCAGCCCGAAGACGTAGAAATGGTGGAAAAAGCTTTTCTGTTTGCGGAAAATGCCCATAAGGATCAGTACAGGAAATCAGGGGAACCGTATATCATCCATCCGATACAGGTGGCCGGTATTCTTGCCGATCTTGAATTGGATGCTTCGACCATCGCTGCAGGTTTCCTTCACGACGTGGTTGAAGACACGGACGTGACGTTGCAGGACATAGAGGAAAGCTTTAACGAAGAAGTCGCAATGCTGGTGGATGGCGTAACGAAGCTCGGTAAAATCAAATATAAATCACATGAAGAGCAGCAAGCCGAGAACCACCGGAAAATGTTCGTGGCGATGGCTCAGGATATCCGTGTAATCTTGATCAAGCTGGCAGACCGCCTTCATAATATGCGTACACTTAAGCATTTGCCTTCAGAGAAACAAAGAAGGATTTCCAATGAAACGCTCGAAATCTTCGCTCCCCTAGCACATCGTCTGGGGATTTCGACAATTAAGTGGGAGCTGGAGGATATCGCCCTGCGCTATCTCAACCCGCAGCAATATTACCGGATTGTCAATCTTATGAAAAAGAAGCGCAATGAGCGTGAGGAATACCTCGAAGACGTTGTGGAAGAGGTCAAAGACCGTCTGGATGAAGTGAACATCAAGGCGGAAATTTCGGGACGCCCGAAACATATCTACAGCATCTACCGCAAGATGGCGCTTCAGAACAAGCAATTCAGTGAAATTTATGATCTGCTGGCGGTACGGATCCAGGTCAACAGCATCAAGGATTGTTATGCTGTCCTAGGCATTATCCATACGTGCTGGAAGCCTATGCCGGGCCGTTTCAAGGATTATATCGCGATGCCGAAGACAAACATGTACCAGTCGCTCCATACGACTGTGATCGGGCCGAAAGGAGATCCGCTTGAAGTGCAGATCAGGACTTTCGAGATGCATAGGATCGCAGAATATGGGATCGCAGCGCATTGGGCTTATAAGGAAGGCAAGGATGCGAGCAAAATACCGATGGAGGAGAAGCTTGGCTGGTTCAGGGAGATCCTTCAATTCCAGGATGATGCAACCGATGCCGAGGAATTCATGGAATCCCTGAAAATCGACCTATTCTCTGACATGGTGTTTATTTTCACACCAAAAGGCGATGTCATCGAACTACCTGCCGGTTCGATTCCGATTGATTTCGCGTACCGGATCCACTCGGAAATCGGAAATAAAACAATCGGCGCCAAAGTGAACGGAAAAATGGTGCCGCTAGATTATAAACTGAAGACAGGAGACATTATCGAGATCCTTACGTCCAAGCATTCTTATGGGCCGAGCCAGGATTGGCTAAAAATTACGCAGACGTCACAGGCGAAGAATAAGATCAGGCAGTTCTTCAAACGGCAGCGCCGTGAGGAAAATGTGGAAAAGGGCCGTGAACTCGTTGAAAAAGAAATCCGCAATATGGAACTCGATCCGAAGGACGTATTGACTCAGGAGAATATTAAACGGGTTGCCGAGAAATTCAATTTCTCCAATTTGGATGATATGTACGCGGCAATCGGCTATAATGGCCTGACTGCACTTCAGGTAGTAAACCGCCTGACCGAGAAATGGCGCAAGGAAAAAGAACAGCAGGAACAATTGACGAGCTTGACAGAGGCGACGAGCGAGCTCAAGACAAATGCCCTTCCGAAAAAACGTGAATCCGGCGTGCGGGTGCAAGGGGTCGATAATCTTCTGATCCGCTTATCCCGTTGCTGTAATCCTGTCCCTGGGGATGATATCGTTGGCTTCATCACAAAAGGGCGGGGAGTTTCAGTCCACCGGAGCGATTGTCCGAACATCGTCGGTGAGGATGCTGAAAAGAAACTGATTCCGGTTGAATGGGAAACAGGTTTCAATCAACGCAAGGAATATAATGTCGACATCGAAATCAACGGCTATGACCGCAGAGGGCTGCTGAATGAAGTCCTTCAGGCTGTCAATGAGACTAAGACGAATATTTCAGCCGTTTCCGGAAAAACGGACCGCAACAAAATGGCGGTTATCAATATGTCCATTTCCATTCATAATGTCAGCCATTTGCAGAAGGTCGTCGATCGGATCAAGCAAATATCCGATGTTTATGCAGTACGAAGAATTATGAATTAAGGGGAAGCATATGAGAATTGTATTACAGCGATGCAAACAAGCGAGCGTGACGGTTGACGGGAAGGTTGTCGGCGAAATCGGCAAGGGATTCATGCTTCTTGTCGGAATCACGCACGAAGATACAGATGAACAGATACAGTATCTGGCAGATAAAATCGTGAATCTGAGGGTTTTTGAGGATGAAGAAGGCAAGATGAACCGCTCGCTATTGGATGTGGGCGGGGACATCCTGTCCGTGTCCCAATTCACCCTATATGGTGAAACTGCAAAAGGCAGAAGGCCGAGCTTCACCGCTGCTGCGAGGCCGGACTTCGCGGAACCGATGTATGAAAAATTCAACGAGGCGCTCAGAGAAAGAAGCGTGACAGTTGAAACAGGCGTATTCGGCGCCATGATGGATGTCAGCCTGATTAATGATGGCCCGGTTACATTGATATTGGAAAAATAGCTTTCAGACTGTGGACAAACGCTCGCATTCTTCGTTGCTTGCCCGGCTCGTCCGCTCATGAGGTGAACAGGATGTTTATCACGTAAGCGTTGTCGCAGGACGCGACGTCTTTAGCTTACGTTCCTAGATTGTTCTATTCGCGTCTTCTAGGGTCTCGGCGCGCCTCGACTGACAAACGTTTTAATCAGTCTGATGTGCAATTTCAAAGAAAAATGCTCTAAATTGAATTTGTTTACACATTAAAAGGACAAGCCTCCGGAGGCTTGTCCTTTTAATTATAATCCGTAGTATTCGCCAAGCCCGTTATAGATGGCCCGGACAATGTCGGTCTGGTAGGAGAGGGAAGAGACTGTCTCTTCTTCTTCCGGATTGCTTAAGTAGCCCAGCTCAAGCAGTACGGCTGGATGGCTGTTCGACCGCAGGACATGGTAATCCCCGAAACGGGCATCCCTCACTTCCAGATGTTCCTCGTTTTTGAAGCTCCGGTCGAGCGCTTCCGCCAGTGGGTTTTGATAGCTATGGTAGTAATATGCTGTGATTCCTTGTATATGCTCTTGCTCGGCACTATCGTAATGAAGGCTTATGAAGGCATCGGCGTTATAGAGGGATGCCATCTTGACCCTGTTCGGCAGCGAAACATATTGGTCGCTGCTGCGTGTAAGGAAAACGGTTGCCCCGGAAGCTTCCAGCTTTTTTTTCAGGAGTGCGGCAGTAGTGGATGTTAAATCTTTTTCGAACGTTCCGTTAGTTCCGATTGTGCCGCTGTCATTTCCTCCATGTCCGGGAT
>CAKQBC010000147.1 GCA_934215995.1 uncultured Bacillus sp.
CCTTCGGAGAATAAAATGCTGACGCGGTCCTCAATGATCGGCCCGCCATTCGGGATCTTCGAAAAATCATCCTTGCCTAGATCCTTTTGGCCGTTGAAATCAAATGAACACTGGTCAGATCCCAATGTTTGCAGCTGGCCTGTCTTCAAGGCATTCCACAAAACCTCCTGGTTCCACTTTTCCCTGAGCGGAGGGGACCATACGTATTTAGCCCCTTCAAAATCCGGCTTTTCGAGATACGATTGGTCAAGCACCAAATACTGCGGGCAAGTCTCACCCCAAATGTCAATGCCATTGCTTCTTGCTTCCGCTATCTTCCTGGCAGCGTCCGCACAGGAAACGTGGACGACATACAATTGGGAATCCGCCAAGCCCGTAAGAGTGGCTGCCCGCCCAGTCGCTTCAGCCTCCGCTTCAGGAGGCCTTGTAAGCGCATGGTAGATTGGTTCCGTATTCCCTTCTTCAATGGCTTTCTTGACAAGGTAATCGATCACATCGCCATTCTCGGCATGGACCATGACGAGTGCCCCTAAATCCTTTGCTGCTATCAATGTCTTGAAAAGTGTTTCATCATCGGCCTGGAATTGGTTTTTGTATGCCATAAACACTTTGAAGGAGGAAATCCCTTCTTCTTCCGACACAACAGCAAGCTCTTCTAATACCTTTTCGTTCATCTCGACAATCTGCAGATGGAAGCCATAGTCGATGACTGCATTGTCTCTCGACTTTTCATGCCATGCATCCAATGCGCTCCGCAGCGTTTTCCCTTTCTGCGTCAGGCAAAAGTCAATGATTGTTGTAGTCCCTCCATATGCAGCCGCAATCGTTCCCGTTTCGAAATTATCCTTTGTGACTGTCCCGCCAAACGGCATATCCAGATGGGTATGAGGGTCGATCCCTCCCGGAAAAATATACTTGCCCCCTGCATCGACCCACTCTGCGTCTATTGCCGACAAGTCTTTCCCGATCTGGCTGATCACCCCATCCTCAATCAGTACATCTGCTTCGTACGTGTCTGTTGCAGTAACAATTGTTCCGTTTTTGATTATTTTTTTCATACAACGATTCCTCCCGCTATGCCGATTTTTTTACTTTCCGACTACTCCTGCCTGCAATGTTGCCGTCCCGATTGCCGCCTGCCTTTCATTCCATGTCATCGGCGGCAGATCCTGCTTGATTTCCACCATTTCGATTGCTCCGTCTACCGGACAGACAATGGAGCACAGGTTGCATCCGACACAATCCTCTTCCCTGACCTGCAAATATCCTGTTCCGTCTGCCGTTTTCAGCATGTCAATGCATTGATGCGAAGTATCTTCGCATGCGATATGGCATTTATTGCAGTTGATGCATACATCATTATTGATTTGGGCCACAACCTTGTAATTCAGGTCCAGGTCTCCCCAATCAGAATACTTATGGACTGATTTCCCGACTATGTCCATAACAGACGCAATTCCTTTTTCATCCAGGTAATTATTCAATCCGTCGATCATGTCCTCTACGATTCGGAATCCATGATGCATGGCAGCCGTACAGACCTGGACGCCTGTAGCACCCATCAGCATAAATTCGACAGTGCTCTGCCAATCGGATATTCCGCCTATCCCTGAAATTGGAACGGGGATTCTCGGGTTTCTTGCACACTCGCCGACCATGTGCAGCGCAATCGGTTTAACCGCCGGCCCGCAGTATCCGCCATGTGCGCCTTTTCCGCCGACATGCGGAATCGTATCCCATGTATGGATATCAACACCCGCAAGGCTGTTGATCGTATTGATCATGCTGATCGCGTCCGCCCCGCCGGCAACAGCAGCTTCCGCTGTTGCTGTAATGTCAGTTATGTTAGGCGTCAATTTGACGATCACAGGTGTTTTAGCGACTTCTTTAACCCAGTACGTTTGTTTTTCAACCAAACTCGGCACCTGGCCTGATGCCGCTCCCATTCCCCGTTCTGCCATTCCGTGGGGGCAGCCAAAGTTCAGCTCCAGGCCGTCAACCCCGACATCCTCCACTCTTTTGACGATTTCATGCCATTTTTCCTGCTGCGGTTCCACCATGAGGGATGCAATGATGGTATGGTTCGGGAAGCGTTTTTTCGTCTCATAGATTTCCTTCAGGTTCACTTCCAGCGGCCGGTCCGTGATCAATTCAATATTATTGAATCCAGCCACTTTTTTTCCGTTGAAGCTGACTGCCGCAAACCGTGAGGACACATTAAGAATCGGTTCCCCGAGCGTTTTCCATACGGCTCCTCCCCATCCGGCTTCAAAGGCCCGCTGCACCTGGTACCCTGAATTTGTCGGCGGAGCAGATGCCAGCCAAAATGGATTCGGCGACTCGATTCCCGCTAAATTGATTCGTAAATCTGCCATTCAATAACCTCCCCGATTGGTTTTCTTATTGGATTAGACCATAAACTTCAATGCTTAGGCTGTTACGGAAGCAGTTTTTGAAAATGACTGATGGATGGCATAGGCGACTTCCTTTCCTTGCTGGGCGGCTGACACAACCATTGCCTCGCCCTGCCCTTTGCCGAAGATGACATCTCCGCATGCATAAATCTGCTTTTGGGATGTTTGATGGGTCAGCGGGTCGATTTTCACTACCCCTCCGTCATGCTCAAGCCCGAATTGTTCAATTAAAGATACATATCGGGACTGGCCAATTGCTTTGATGACAGCATCCGTTTCAATGATAAACTCTGAGTTTTCAATAACCTCCGGGCGGCATCGTCCATCAGGTCCCGGTTCCCCGAGCATCATCCTGACGCACTCAATCCCGGTCACTTTTCCATCCTGATCGCCGACGATCCTCTTTGGCGCAGTCAGCCATCTGAATTCAACACCTTCTTGCTTGGCAAATTCATATTCGAAATCATAAGCAGTCATCTCCTCAGCAGTCCGCCTGTACAGGATCTTTACATTTTGTGCACCAAGCCTAACCGAACAAGTCGCAGCATCAATCGCCGTGTTTCCTGCTCCGATGACGACAGCTTTTTTGCCCAGAAATGCATCTGTAATCTCTTGCGTTTTTGTATCCTTCACGAATTGGATAGCATCATACACACCATCGAATTCTTCCCCTTCAATCCCAAGTGACGGAACATCCGCCATACCGATTGCCAGTATAACGAAGTCGAAATTTTCAGTTATTTCATTAACGGATACATCCCTCCCTACACGTATGTTCGTTCTGATCCGGACATCGAGCTTCTCTACCTGTTCAACTTCCCAAAAGGAAACAGCCTGCGGGAGGCGAAATGAAACAATTCCATATGAATTTAAGCCGCCGGCCTTTTCCTCTGCTTCGAAGATGGTAACGTTATAGCCTAACAATGCAAGTTCCCTTGCTGCAGATAACCCTGCAGGACCGCCTCCGACGATGGCGACAGAAACTCCGTTATCTATCCCTTTCCTGAATAACACCTGCTGATTATGGATCGCCCAGTCGGTCGCATAGCGCTGAAGGTTCCCGATCATAATCGGTTTTGTCGAATCATTCAGGACGCATGCCCCTTCACATAATTCTTCTGTAGGGCAAACACGTGCACAACTGGCACCGACCGGGTTGGCCGTCATAATGGTTTTCGCTGAGCCCTTCAGATTGCCGGTGGATATTTTCTTAATGAAGGAAGGGATATCGATTCCTGTCGGACATGCCTGGATACATGGAGCATCGTAACAATACAGGCAGCGATTCGATTCCTCAAATGCTTCCTGATTGGTTAATCCGGGCTCCACTTCCTTAAAATTGGCCTTTAATCGTTCTACTTCTGTCTGAAAAACGTTTTTCATACAGTAAAACCCCCCTCTTTAATTGGCCTTTTCTTTAATGAACAGGATTGTGGACGTACAGAGAATATGTCCACTGCTAACAATCTGAATTGTGAATTGGTGAATGATGTTTACTCTTGGGTGGCAGATAGAAGATATACAGAGAGAAAAATGGTGCATCGAAGATATTGTGTAAGGTTTCTTAACATAAATATTATGAGTATTATAAACAATTACATAATGCTTGTAAACATATTATCTATTTTAAAGCCTAAAATCTCTTGCATCACTAGACACAGTGTAAATATTTTCTTTCTTCCATAAGACAATTGGTTAAAATTCAATATTTTCGCCTTCGTTTACTGAAGAGAAATATGAGATTTAGTCCCTTGCTTTTAAGAAAATAAAAAATATGTCACAAAAATTCACAGAAAACTGTCATTTAAAGTATCTTTCTGTCGAAAAACGTTTCTCATTGGACAGTGTCTCTTCCTTGCGATAGGTTCTTTGTTCCTCTTATTCTATATTTATTTCTGAAATAGGAATAAATACTCACTAAATGAAGGGAAATGCATAAACCAAATCCTTTGGATCCTTCCTGTTGTTTAAACTCATTGCCAAATATTAAAATACCACCCAATTCTTTGCGTCGCAGCCACATCCTTCAAGGGCAGTACCAATATTGATTCCGGGAAGAAATACACTGTACGGCTAAAAAAATCCGGGCTTCTTCATCGATGTATAGGCTTCCCTGATGGGTGTTCGGGCAATCGGACATTTTAGGTGATTCATCTATTCCCGTGCCGGCGGTGATGCCGCGAAATTGAGTTCTTTTTTATAGCCGTTACGATTCATCCATTTATTCATTTCTAAATATGTTATGATAAGTATAAAAACCAATATATAGGAGGTGTTGTGATGAGAAGACTGACAAAATCGACAACCAATAAAGCCTTGTATGGAGTATGCGGAGGCATAGCTGATTATTTTGGCCTCTCTCCATTTGCAGTAAGATTGGCATTTTTTCTAACCTCTTCTGTTTCAGTTTGGTTTTATTTGATTCTTGTATGGGCTATAGAAGAGAAACCAAATTTATTAGAATAGGAAAAATTGACCCTTTATTTTAACTTCGCTCATGTTACATATTGATTACCCCATAACTAATTACTTTGTAATAATCCCTTTGTTTAGCAATTTCAAGTCTAATATAGCTGAAATACCCCTTTTACTTCCCTATCTCATAAAGCATCTAATTTTTACTGTAGCCTCCACCCAGATTACCGTGTGCTATGTATGCTTTTCACTTAATCTATCTAATAAAAAACAGGCCCTGCCCCAGTATTTCAAGGCAATGCCTGTATCCTATTAAAGTCCCTTGCCGCTGTATACGAGCGGAAGGTCAATATGGCTCTGCTGTGTATTAATGTTGATGGTCGTGCCGGCTTTTGGCCGAATTGTATAATCGTAGTCACTTGATAAAATGACGAGGCCTATCCGGTCTCCTTTTTGAAAAACAAAATCGTCGGGCTGCATGTCCCAGGTGAATTTATAATCCTTGCCGACTTTCAAGGCGCTGCTTTTTGATGGCCCTTTTAGGTTTTGGGGATCCATCCACCCTCTTGTGATGATTTCCGTTTTATCCTCTCCGTACCTGACCAGCAATGCAGTCAGGTTGGCAGCCGGTTTATCCAATTTCGCCGTTATGCTGACTTCAGGTGTTCCGCTGAGCCGAACATTTTTCGTGAGCGGCTTTGTTTGGTAGACGAGCCGATGCGGAGATTCCTCAACCGCCAACGTCTCTGCCCTGATCAATGCATTATCCGTGAAACTTTGCCTGCTTTTATGCTTTTTACTGCCAGGCAGCAAACTAAGCTCATTATTGCTTTCTTTCTTCACATCGAGGTAAAGCCTTGTGTTCTTGTTTGCGGCTGGCCATTTCCCCTCTGTTGTCCAAGTCTTATCCTCCCGTTGAATATCGACTTTCGGTTGTTCCATAACATCATTGTCAATTTCATAGAGCCAATGATCGAACCATTTATTTAACGTAACGAGCCACTCATCTCTTCTGAAATTATAAGGATTTGAATGGCCCCCCTGATGGAGCCAAAGTTTCGTTGGTACATTGTTCTTCTCCAAAGCTGACCACCAGTCGGCAAATTGCTTTGTTTTCACATTCCAATCGTTCAAGCCATGAATTACAAACACGCTCGCTTTTACCTTCTTCGCATCTTTCGTGTAATCACGCTCTGCCCAGAATGTATTGTAATCGCCTGTCTCTCTATCCATTCCTTCAGTCAGCCCATTTATGACATGTTCACATGCAGCGGGGTTTTCCCGCGTTAAGATCGCTTCGGCCATATTATCGGCATCTTCCCCTTGATATCCTCCAGGTGCGGTGACAAGTCCGTTTGCACGGTAATAATCATACCAACTGCTGATGGCTGCGATCGGAACGATGGTTTTTAGTCCTTCGACCTGTGTTGTAGC
>CAKQBC010000148.1 GCA_934215995.1 uncultured Bacillus sp.
ACTCGGGATAGGCAGGCCGTCCACGTTTGCGCCGACGCTCGATACAATCCAGAAACGCGGTTATGTAGCACTGGACAATAAACGGTTTTTCCCGACAGAATTAGGGGAAATCGTGTCCGAACAAATCATGGAGTTTTTCCCTGATGTCATAGATGTGGAATTCACTGCCAAGATGGAACAGGAATTCGATGATATTGAAGCGGGCGACATCGAGTGGAGGAAAGTCATCCAGGAATTTTATGGTGATTTCGAGAAGCATTTGATCAAAGCGGAAGCCGAGATGGAAAAAATCGAAATCAAGGATGAACCTGCAGGTGAAGATTGCGAGCAATGCGGCCATCCGATGGTCTTTAAAATGGGACGTTATGGCAAGTTCATGGCTTGCAGCAATTTCCCGGACTGCCGGAATACAAAGCCGATCGTCAAAGATATCGGCGTAAAATGCCCGAAATGTGAAAAAGGGGAAATTATTGAAAGAAAAAGCAAGAAAAGAAGGTTATTCTATGGCTGTAACCTTTATCCAGAATGTGATTTTCTTTCCTGGGATAAGCCGATTGCCCGAAAATGCCCGAAATGCGACAGTTTGATGGTGGAAAAGAAGCTGAAAAAAGGCGTTCAGGTTCAATGTACGGCTTGCGATTATAAAGAAAGCCAGCAAAAGTAGGTGAGTATTCACCTACTTTTCACAAATAGTTCACATTTGGGTGAAATCCATATGGACAAAAGGCTGAAAATAGCGATATAATTGCTTTCGGTCAAGGTTATTAACTTTATAGGATGAATGTTCATAAAACTTGGCTATGCTAAGTTTTTTTATTATGAAGAATTCATTGAATCTGTCAAAAACAATAGGGAATAATGGGATGGTATAAAAGACTGCCAGACAACAATCATACATGCAAAAACTAGAAATGCCTGGGGAAAATGTTCATACGGAGGTATATATATGTTAAACAGCACTGTAAATGTAATCGGAGCCGGTTTGGCCGGCAGTGAAGCAGCTTGGCAGCTTGCAAGCAGAGGCGTTAAAGTAAAACTGTTTGAAATGAGGCCGGTTAAGATGACGCCGGCACACCACACAAGCCAATTTGCTGAATTGGTCTGCAGCAATTCATTGCGTGCAAATACGCTAACGAATGCAGTAGGCGTCCTGAAGGAAGAAATGAGAAACTTGAACTCGCTGATCATTAAGGCGGCGGATGAAAGTTCTGTTCCGGCAGGAGGGGCATTGGCCGTAGACCGCCATGAATTTGCGGGAAGAATTACGGAAGCCCTTAAGAACCATGAAAATATTGCGGTTGTCAATGAAGAAGTGACTGCAATTCCTGAAGGGCTGACGATTATTGCTTCCGGCCCGCTGACAAGTCCTGACTTATCCGCGAGGATCAAGGAATTGACAGGGGAAGAGCATCTCTATTTCTATGATGCTGCAGCTCCTATTATTGAAAAAGACAGCATTGATTTTGAAAAAGTTTATTTGAAATCCAGATATGATAAAGGTGATGCGGCATATTTGAATTGCCCTATGACTGAGGATGAATTCAATACATTCTATGAAGCCTTGATCAGTGGCGAAACTGTGCCTCTGAAGGAATTCGAAAAAGAAATCTTCTTTGAAGGCTGCATGCCGATCGAAGTAATGGCTTCCCGCGGTAAGAAAACAATGCTTTTCGGACCGATGAAACCGGTTGGGCTTGAAGATCCGAAGACAGGAAAACGGCCATTTGCGGTTGTTCAGCTTCGTCAGGATGATGCTGCCGGGACTCTATATAATATCGTGGGCTTTCAGACTCACTTGAAATGGGGCGCACAGAAGGAAGTAATCAGGCTAATTCCTGGACTCGAAAATGCGGAAATCGTCAGATACGGGGTAATGCACCGGAATACGTTCCTGAATTCCCCGAATGTCCTTAGCCCTACTTATCAGCTGAAGGCGAATCCGGAGCTGTTCTTTGCAGGCCAAATGACCGGCGTGGAAGGCTATGTGGAATCGGCCGCATCAGGCCTGGTCGCCGGACTGAATGCCGCAAGGATCATGCAGGGGAAAGAGACGATCGTTTTCCCGGAAGAAACAGCTATCGGCAGCATGGCGAAGTATATCACAAGCGCCAATGCGAAAAATTTCCAGCCGATGAATGCCAATTTCGGGCTGTTCCCGGAACTCCCGGTCAAGATTAAAGGGAAAAAAGAACGCAATGAAATGCACGCAAAGCGAGCGCTGGAAACAATTCAGAACTTTTCGAAAAATATATGATATCAATTGCACGGGCTACTAAAGTATGTTACTATTTAGTAGCCCTGTGAGGTGTTAACTATGCGGACATGCCAAGAGTTGGCAAGCTCATTCTTACTATATTTGCAGTTGGAAAAAAATTATTCCGACCATACAATTGAGTTCTATAAAAAGGATTTAGACGAATATTTTATGTTCATAACTGAACAAAGGATAGACTTACATACAGTTTCATATTTTGATGCACGGCTTTATCTAACTAAACTCTATAACAAGAATTTAGCGAAAAAATCGATTGCCCGCAAAACATCTTCGATCCGCAGTTTTTACAAATGGCTCCTTAGGGAACAATATGTAAAAGAAAATCCGTTTGCTTTGGTCGCGCTTCCAAAGAAGGAACAAAAACTCCCTCATTTTTTGTATGAGGAAGAAGTGACGGCACTGTTCAAATCAGTGGATGTATCCACGCCTCTCGGCAAGAGGGACCTTGCTTTGCTGGAAGTTCTGTACGGAACCGGCATCAGGGTAAGCGAGTGCTGCGGGATGAAGATAAGGGATATCGATTTTTCACTCGGGACTATATTGGTCCACGGGAAAGGAAAAAAAGATCGTTATGTACCTTTTGGGAAATATGCGGGCGATGCCCTGCATATTTATATTAATGATGCAAGAAATGAATTAATGCACGGAGCTGAACATGAACAGGTATTTGTCAATTTTCGTGGCAGCCCCCTGACGGCTAAAGGAGTCAGATATATTCTGTCCCGTTTGATCGACCAAACCTCCAAGGATGGAAAATTGCATCCCCATATGCTTCGGCATAGTTTTGCAACCCATCTTTTGAACAATGGTGCTGATTTAAGGTCAGTCCAGGAATTATTGGGCCACGAGAATATCTCTTCTACACAAGTATACACTCATGTAACAAAAGAACAGCTGCGAAAAGTGTATCAATCTTCACATCCGCGGGCTTAAGGACCCAGGAAGAAAGGAGAGGAAGCATGGGAAACTTCCACGCAACAACGATTTTTGCCGTTCATCATAAAGGGAACTGTGCCATGTCTGGTGATGGCCAAGTAACATTTGGAAATTCAATCGTAATGAAACACACCGCAAAGAAAGTAAGAAAATTGTTCCGCGGCAATGTAATAGCAGGTTTCGCCGGGTCAGTCGCCGATGCATTCACATTGTTCGAAATGTTCGAAGCCAGGCTTGAAGAATACAACGGGAATCTGCAGAGATCCGCTGTCGAGCTTGCAAAGGAATGGCGGAGCGACAAGGTGCTCAGGAAGCTTGAAGCGATGCTGATTGTCATGGATAAAGAAAATATCCTTCTGATTTCCGGGACAGGGGAAGTAATTGAGCCGGATGACGGGATATTGGCAATCGGATCGGGAGGAAGCTATGCGCTGAGCGCAGGAAGAGCCTTGAAAAGGTATTCGGGAGATTCTTTAACAGCCAGGGAAATAGCAGAAGCCGCACTCCAAATAGCCGGAGAAATATGCGTCTATACAAACTCGAATATTATAATTGAAGAATTATAAAATGGGGAGGAAGCTATTTTGAAGAATCATCGGGCAAATTTAACCCCAAGGGAAATCGTTGATAAATTAAATCAATATATAGTTGGCCAGGACGAAGCAAAACGGGCTGTGGCCATCGCCTTGCGAAACAGATATCGCCGGAGCCTGCTGCAAGACAGCCTTAAGGATGAAATTGTCCCTAAGAATATACTGATGATCGGGCCGACTGGTGTAGGGAAAACGGAAATTGCGCGCAGAATCGCCAAGCTGGTGAACGCACCATTTGTAAAGGTGGAAGCAACCAAGTTTACGGAGGTCGGATATGTCGGCCGTGACGTCGAGTCGATGGTCCGTGACCTTGCAGAGACTTCCGTCAGGCTTGTAAAAGAAGAAAAAATGCTAAGCGTAAAGGAATTGGCAGAAAAGAATGCCAATAACCGTTTAGTGGAACTGCTCGTTCCTTCCCAGAAAAAAACAAATCAAATGAAGAACCCGTTTGAAATGTTCTTTGGGGGAACATCAACTAATGAAAATAACGATGCATCCTCTTCGGAAGAGGAAAATGCAATCGCCAGCAAGAGGGCGACCATTAAAGAAAGGCTCCAAGCAGGTGAACTCGAGGACGAACTTGTCACAGTTGAAGTGGAAGAACAGCCGCCTTCAATGTTCGATATGCTGCAGGGTTCCGGTATGGAGCAAATGGGCATGAACATGCAGGATGCATTAAGCAACCTGATGCCTAAAAAAAGAAAAAAACGAAAAATGCCTGTTTCTGAAGCGCGCATTGTTTTAACAAACGAAGAAGCGGCTAAACTGGTTGATATGGATGAAGTTACGCAGGAGGCTATCACACGGGCGGAACAATCAGGCATTATCTTCATCGATGAGATTGATAAGATTGCCAGCAAGTCATCCGGAGGTTCGTCCGCTGATGTATCCCGTGAAGGGGTACAGAGAGATATCCTGCCTGTTGTGGAAGGCTCGACTGTAGTGACGAAGTATGGTGCGATGAAAACCGATCATGTACTGTTTATTGCTGCAGGTGCGTTCCATATGGCGAAGCCATCAGATCTGATTCCTGAATTGCAGGGGCGTTTCCCGATCAGGGTAGAACTGAAAAAACTGTCGGTAGAGGACTTCCAGCGCATTCTGCATGAGCCGGATCACGCTCTTTTGAAACAATATATCGCTTTATTGGAAACTGAAGGTATAGAAATAGAATTTTCTGACGAAGCTATTCGTAGAATTGCTGAAGTAGCGTATGAAGTGAATCAGAATACAGATAATATAGGTGCACGCCGGCTCCATACAATTATGGAAAAATTATTGGAGGATTTGTCCTTCGAAGCACCGGATATTGCGATGGGTAAAATTACGATCACTCCCCAATACGTTGAGGAAAAATTGGGCTCCATCTCGAAAAATAAAGATTTGAGCCAATTCATTCTTTAAAATCTGCCGATTTTTGTGAAAAAGGTATAGGACACTTCAATTACAGTGTACTTCAGAATGCAGACCTTGTTTTAAAATAGAATCGACAGTAAACCTAAAACTAAATACTGCCTTATTAGGAGGAACGAATACATGAACTTACTTCAAAAAACAAGAAAAATCAACTCCATGCTGCAGAATGCTGCAGGAAAAACGGTTAACTTCAAAGAGATGGCTGAAAGCCTCAGCGAAGTAATCGAATCAAATGTGTACGTTGTCAGCAGAAGAGGGAAACTTCTTGGATTTGGCATCAATCAGCAAATTGAGAACGAACGCATGAAAAAAATGTTCGAAGACCGCCAATTCCCGGAAAACTACACAAACAGCTTATTCAACTTGAAAGAGACATCTTCAAACCTTGGTGTTGACAGTGAATACACTGCTTTCCCGGTTGAAAACAAAGATCTGTTCGTGAACGGCCTTACGACAATCGTGCCGATCATGGGTGGAGGAGAAAGACTCGGTACGCTGATTCTGGCTCGTTTAGAAGAGAAATTCCAAGATGAAGACCTTATCCTTGCTGAGTACGGTGCAACTGTAGTAGCGATGGAAATCCTGCGTGAAAAAGCGGAAGAAATTGAAGGGGAAGCACGCAGCAAGGCAGTTGTCCAAATGGCGATCAGCTCACTTTCATACAGCGAATTAGAAGCGATTGAGCACATTTTTGAAGAGTTGAATGGTTATGAAGGCCTGTTGGTTGCTTCTAAAATAGCTGACCGTGTAGGAATCACACGATCTGTTATCGTAAACGCTTTGCGTTAGCTTGAGAGTGCCGGTGTAATTGAATCCCGCTCACTAGGAATGAAAGGAACATACATCAAAGTCCTTAACGATAAATTCCTGGTTGAACTTGAGAAATTGAAAAATCATTAATAATAAATAATGACGAAAAACCTTTAAGGAAGCGATTTGCTATCCTTAAAGGTTTTTTTGTGTGCGCCCTGCATGGGCGAAAACTTGGTGGTGAAAGTCCACTACAGGCTTGGCAGTAGGAACTGTTAG
>CAKQBC010000149.1 GCA_934215995.1 uncultured Bacillus sp.
CGGCAAGCCTTTCATCATTGTCATTAATTCTGTCCAGCCTTACGATCCTTCAACGGAGGCATTGCGGGTTAAGCTCGAAGAAAAGTACAACATTCCTGTACTGGCCATGAGTGTAGAGGGAATGAGGGAATCCGATGTACTCAATGTTTTGAGGGAAGCGCTCTATGAGTTCCCTGTCCTCGAAGTGAATGTCAATCTTCCGAGCTGGGTAATGGTATTGAGAGATACCCATTGGCTTCGTGAGAGCTATCAGGATTCTGTGAAGGAAACGGTCAAAGACATTAAAAGGCTACGGGATGTTGACCGGGTAGTCCAACACTTCAAGGAGTTCGAATTTATATCTGATGCCAGCTTGGCAGGAATGGATATGGGGCAGGGGATCGCAGAAATCGACCTGTATGCGCCTGACGAGCTGTATGATACGATCTTAAAGGAAATAGTCGGGGTCGAAATCAGGGGCAAGGATCATTTGCTGGAACTGATGCAGGACTTTGCTTATGCAAAGGCTGAATACGACCAGATTGCCGATGCATTGAGAATGGTTAAGCAGACCGGGTACGGAATCGCTGCGCCTTCCTTATCGGAAATGAGCCTTGATGAACCGGAAATCATCCGCCAGGGACATCGGTTCGGTGTACGCCTAAGGGCTGTTGCACCTTCTATCCATATGATAAAGGTTGATGTACAATCCGAATTTGCCCCGATCATCGGCACGGAAAAGCAAAGTGAAGAGCTTGTACGCTATCTGATGCAGGATTTCGATGACGATCCATTGTCAATCTGGAATTCGGAAATATTCGGCCGCAGCCTGAGCAGTCTTGTCAGAGAGGGGATACAGGCGAAGCTTACGCTTATGCCGGAAAATGCCCGCTATAAGCTGAAGGAAACGCTTGAGCGCATCATAAACGAAGGATCAGGCGGATTGATCGCGATCATCCTGTAAGGAAGGTCATGCCCGCCGGGTACATTATAAAAGATACAGGACATCGGTGCATAGCTCCTGAAAAAATACCGGGAATTTGAGATTGTCAATAACTTAGCTGATCCAGACGGATCAGCTTTTATTTTTGCGGATGAAATGTACTGAAGGGAACTGCTTCGTACAGAAGGTTCTTCCTGAATACTGACTATTGTGAACTTTATTACTTTGGTCACAAAAATTTTGCAATTGTACGTTTAATACACATATTTTAGGGTAAGATGCCTAATGATTGTAGTAAAATAAAAATATATGTAACAAATCCCCAAAAGATTATCATTATTTGTTGAATTCTCTTGATAACGCGATTTTATTGTGATAATCTACATACAGTAAATGAGCAGATTGGTTGCCATGCTTCCGTTTTACTTCAGGTTATAGCTTCTGTACATCTAATTTTTGGGTGCATTATCTCTTATGGGAGATGGGCTACTAAGAATGCTTGAAAGATGTTCAAAAGTTATTAATAAATTAATATTGAACCTTCATTGAACAACATGAATACAGATTTCCTGATAGTGTTGAAAATGAAATTCCCTTTGGGAGGAGGTGAATGGCATGAACAAAACAGAACTAATTAATGCTGTTGCAGAAGCTAGCGAGCTTTCTAAGAAAGATGCAACGAAAGCTGTTGATGCTGTTTTTGATACAATTTTAGACTCTCTAAAAAATGGAGATAAAGTACAGCTTATCGGATTCGGTAACTTCGAAGTACGTGAGCGTGCTGCACGTAAAGGTCGCAACCCTCAAACTGGGGAAGAGATCGAAATCGCTGCAAGCAAAGTTCCTGCATTCAAACCAGGAAAAGCGCTTAAAGACGCGGTTAAATAATTTACATATTATATAAAATATGTACAGGAAAAAGGACCACTTATAATTTAAGCGGTCCTTTTTTTGTATCTAAAAACCTATATGTGCTAATATGTTATTGTACAATGTACGCATAATTCTTGAAATACATCCTGCTTGAACAGAAAAGACACTGGCAGGATTGTCATAAATATTGGAGGATTGGCCGGAAATGGGAAAAGTTAATCATGAACAAATAGAGAAAGCTGTGACAATGATTCTTGAAGCAGTAGGGGAAGACCCGAACAGGGAAGGTTTGCTGGATACTCCTAAGCGGGTAGCAAGAATGTATGAAGAAATCTTTTCGGGGTTGGACCAGGACCCGAAAGAGTATTTCCAAACAATCTTCGGCGAAGAGCATGAAGAACTGGTGCTTGTGAAAGATATACCATTCTATTCTGTATGCGAACACCATCTCGTTCCTTTCTACGGTAAAGCGCATGTCGCGTACATACCGCAAAACGGAAGAGTTACAGGGCTGAGCAAGCTGGCAAGGGCAGTGGAAGCCGTTTCAAAAAGGCCTCAATTGCAGGAGCGCATCACATCGACGATCGCTGATAGCATTATGGAAAGCCTGGAACCGCATGGTGTAATGGTTGTTGTGGAAGCTGAACATATGTGCATGACGATGCGCGGCGTCAAGAAGCCTGGTGCGAAAACAATTACATCGGCTGTAAGGGGTACATTGGCTGCCGATTCCCGTTCACGTGCGGAAGTACTTTCTTTCATTAATAAATAATGCAGGCATTTTTGGCCGGCGGCTGTCATTCTTGGAGTATGCTTTTTTTTCCGCGTGAAGGGCGGCCGCGGCATAAAGAAAATTGTTTCGAATACAATCGGACAGAGGTGATCAAATGACTGACAAAAGCACTGATTATATCGTTATCAAAGCAAAAGAGGATGGGGTGAACGTGATCGGCCTGACACGTGGATCGGATACCAAGTTCCACCATTCCGAAAAATTGGACCGCGGTGAAGTGATGATCGCCCAGTTCACAGATCACACCTCAGCCATTAAGGTGCGCGGCAATGCACAAATCTACACCCCGTTCGGTGAAGTGGAAGCCACAAAGGAATAAGCCGGAACCAGCTTATTCCTTTGTTTAGCCCGGAAAAAAGGCGCTTTCCTGTTTTTTCTATCCGGGAGCCGGTATGTTATAATAGATTTGTTTTTAATGTTCAGTATATATGAAGACAGTTTTTCGATGATCATATTTTAGGTAGTAAGGGTGATACTTGGTGGATCTTTATAAACTCAGCGAAAAAATACATAGAAGAATACTTTCCAAAGCGTCTCATCCTTATCTTGTCCGCCACCTGAATGGGCTCGCTGTCAATGAAACGAAATTGCAATCGCTTATCCTGCTGCTCGGGCCTGTCGATATAACGGCTGAGGAAAAGGAGCGTTATATAATGGCTGCGATGCTTCTGCAGACAGCATTGGATATCCATGATGGTGTTACGGAAACAGAAATCGGCGAAGATAACGATCAGTTGAGGGACAGGCAGCTTACTGTACTGTCAGGGGACTATTATAGCGGCTTGTATTACCATATCCTTGCGGAGCTTGGGCAAATCGACCTGATCAAAGCTTTAGCGGAAGGCATAAAAATAATAAATGAAGAAAAGATCATTCTTGGGCAGTTCAACCTCGCAAATGAGCAAGCCATTCTAGAAAGCTTTAAGAGAATGGAGTCTTCCCTGCTTGCCAAAATGGGTACATGCCTGAATATTCCTGATCTTATTGGGGTTTTTGAAGAATTCCTGATGGCTGAGCGCCTGCTGAAAGAAAAGCAGCAATATGAAGATCGGGAGCATTCTTTACTCTATGAATCATTTTCCCGTCTGCACTATAGAAAAGGCGTAAAGGAACTCACCATCGGCGATCGTATTTCCCTTGAGGAAGCTGTCCTCAAAGCTATACGGGAGTCATTCCGCGAGTGCGAGAATAAACTGCGTTGCATCAAGGCTCTGTATCCTGAAACAACAGACTTTTTTGCCGGAAGACTGGACAAGTATGAAACATGTTTCAACTCATATGTGGAAGAAGGGTAAAAACGATGCAAACAACTAAAGAAAAAAAAGTTCATAATGTCTTTGAAAATATTTCGCAAAATTACGACAAGATGAATTCAGTAATCAGCTTTCAACAGCATGTCAGTTGGCGGAAAGCGACAATGAAACTAATGAACGTCAAAAAAGGCTCAAAAGCGCTGGATGTTTGCTGCGGGACAGGCGACTGGTCTATCGCGCTTGCTGAAGCGACAGGCCCGGAAGGACATGTGACCGGACTCGATTTCAGTGAGAACATGCTGAAGGTAGGAGAGGAAAAAGTAAAATCGCTGAAACTCCAAAATGTCGAGCTGATCCATGGAAATGCGATGGAGCTTCCTTTTGAGGATAATTCATTCGATTACGTAACCATTGGATTCGGGCTCCGGAATGTGCCCGACTATCTTCAGGTGCTCAAGGAAATGCATCGGGTATTGAAGCCGGGAGGCATGGCTGTCTGTCTTGAAACGTCACAGCCGACAATGCCGGGGTTCAGGCAGGCTTATTATTTTTACTTCAAGCATATAATGCCCCTCTTCGGAAAGCTGTTGGCCAAAAGCTATGAGGAATACTCCTGGCTCCAGGAATCAGCAAGGGATTTTCCGGGCATGAAAGAGCTGGCAGGCCTGTTTAAACAAGCCGGGTTTGCCAATGTGGCATATAAGCCCCACACAGGAGGGGTGGCTGCCACGCATTACGGCTACAAGAAACCGAGTAAATAGAAATGGGTATGCAGGGTGGGAAAGCTTATGAGAAACAAAATGTTATCTTCTTATTTCAAAGGAGATCTTCAAACAATCGAAAAAGAATTGACGGCAAGCATTCAGGCTGAAGATCCCCTTTTGCAGGAAGCATCGCTTCATTTGCTGAAGGCCGGGGGGAAACGTATCCGCCCGGTTTTTGTCTTGCTTGCAGCCAAGTTTGGGGATTATAATATACAAAATGTGAAAAAGGCTGCCGCGTCACTGGAGCTTATACATATGGCATCGCTTGTCCATGATGATGTGATAGATAATGCCCTTTTGCGAAGAGGGGCCCCGACAATCCAGGCATTGTGGGATAATAAAGTGGCGATGTATACAGGGGATTATATTTTTGCCCGGTCTTTTGAGCTGATGACGGATATAAAAATACCAAAAGCCCATCAACTGCTCGCCCATACCATTGTTGAGGTCTGCCTTGGTGAGATTGAACAGATCAGGGATAAATACATATTCACACAGAATGTCAGGACTTATTTCCGTAGAATCAAGAGAAAGACTGCGCTTCTGATTGCCACCAGCTGCCAGTTGGGCGGTGTCGTTTCAGGAGTGGAAGAGCATGTACATAAGAAATTATACAGGTTCGGCTATTATGTTGGGATGTCTTATCAGGTTATGGACGATATCCTTGATTTTACCGGATCGGAAAAAACGCTCGGCAAGCCCGCAGGCGGGGACCTGAAACAGGGGAATATTACATTGCCGGTTTTATTCGCCATGGAGAACGACGAGCTGCGCCATAAAATAATGTCTGTCCAGGAAGGGATGGACGATGAAAAGTTCAGGCCGATCATACAGAAAATCAAGGCTTCCGATGCAATACAGAAGTCAATCGAAATCAGCGACCGGTTCCTGGAAAAAGCATTCCTGGAGCTTGAAGGTTTGCCGGATATAAAAGCCAGGCAAAATCTATACGATATAGCTGCGTTCATAGGGAGAAGGAAATCTTAATTCGATTCTGAAAATAGTATGTATGTTGCCAAATTTCAGAAACAATGGTACTATTTGCGTGGATTGTTTTTAAAACATATTTTAGAAATTTGATACAGGAGTTGAATTTTAATGGAAAAAACATTTTTGATGGTAAAACCTGATGGAGTACAACGCCAACTGATCGGCGATATAGTTGCACGCTTCGAGAGAAAGGGCTTCCAATTGGTTGGGGCTAAATTGATGCAAATTCCGGCAGAGCTTGCTGAGCAGCACTACGGTGAACATAAGGAGCGCCCTTTCTTCGGCGAGCTTGTTGAGTTCATTACTTCCGGGCCTGTATTTGCAATGGTTTGGCAAGGGGAAAATGTGATTGCGACTGCACGCCAAATGATGGGTGCAACAAATCCGAAGGATGCTATGCCTGGAACAATCCGCGGTGACTATGCAGCGATTGTAGGGAAGAACATCATCCATGGCTCTGATTCTCCTGAAAGTGCAGAACGTGAAATCGGCTTGTTCTTCAAACAGGAAGAATTGGTTGAGTACAATAGAGCAATCAACGAGTGGGTATACTAAGAGAATCGCAGTGATATAAGGCTTGCAAAACCGTGATAGGAACATCACGGTTTTTTTGTATTTTTATGATGGGGCCGCATAAAGACTGTAA
>CAKQBC010000150.1 GCA_934215995.1 uncultured Bacillus sp.
CACATTGGCAGCAAAAGAGCTATTTGTCCACAGGAATAGCCTTCAATACCGAATCGATAAATTCATAGAAAGGACAGGCCTTGATATTCGCTCTTTCCATGATGCGATGATCGCCTATCTTTCCATTCTCCTGAAATGATGCACAAAAACAGCCGCTTTTTTTGTGCACCGAGACCATACAAACAAATCATCCCCGCCTGTACAATTGAAAGCATGAACATATCGTTACTGGAGGGGATTTAGTATGGCTGAATTACGTTTGGAGAATATCTACAAGATTTATGATAATAAAGTGACAGCAGTCGAGGATTTCAATCTTCATGTCCAAGATAAGGAATTTATCGTTTTCGTAGGGCCTTCCGGATGCGGGAAATCAACTACCCTGCGGATGATTGCCGGGTTGGAGGAAATATCCAAAGGTGATTTCTACATAGACGGAAAACGCGTGAATGATACGCCGCCGAAAGACCGTGACATCGCGATGGTCTTCCAGAACTATGCTCTGTATCCTCATATGACTGTCTATGACAATATGGCCTTTGGCCTGAAGCTCAGGAAAATGCCTAAGGACGAAATAAGGAAACGGGTCGAAGAAGCGGGCAAAATCCTTGGGCTCACGGAATATATGAACCGAAAACCAAAAGCCCTTTCCGGGGGCCAAAGGCAAAGGGTTGCACTGGGACGTGCCATCGTCCGGGATGCGAAAGTCTTCTTGATGGATGAACCATTATCAAATCTGGATGCGAAACTCCGTGTTCAAATGCGCGCAGAGATCGCTAAGCTGCATAAGCGTTTGAATACAACGACAATCTATGTTACCCATGACCAAACAGAGGCGATGACAATGGCCAGCCGCCTTGTCGTAATGAAAGACGGCATCATCCAGCAAATCGGCACGCCTAAAGAAGTATATGAAAATCCGGAAAATGTTTTCGTAGGAGGATTCATCGGTTCTCCGGCCATGAACTTCCTGGAAGGAAAACTTGAAGACGGCTTCGTTCAATTCAAGGAAACGAAACTTTCAATTCCGGAAGGGAAAATGAAAATGCTCCGCGACCAGAAATATATCGGCAAAGATATTATCCTGGGCGTCCGTCCTGAGGATTTCCATGATGAGCCTGTGTTCATCGAGTCGTCTCCAGGAACTACAATAACGGCCGATATCGATGTTTCTGAACTGACCGGTTCGGAATTCATGCTCTACTCCTCAATTGAAGGCCAAACGTTCGTGGCAAAAGTTGACGCACGCAACGAGGTCCATGCAGGAGATCGGATGCAATTGGCAATTGATATGAACAAGGTCCACTTCTTTGATAAAGATACAGAGCAGCGAATCAGATAATTGAACCTTTTGTAAAGAAATAACGATTTTCCCTTAAGCCGGGCCCGCTCCCCAAATCGGACCCGGTTCTTTTCTATGCCCTGAAACAAACTCCCCGCAGCCGAGTATTTATCTTTTTTTCAGATAGATGCATATAAACAATTGTCCTTCTCGAAAAAATTAAAGTCATATTACACATTTTCACATTTCTTGCAACCCGGGACCTATACGTTTATCCACACCCTATTACGTGAATAAGAGTTCTATACCTGCTTCGCCACATGCCCTAGGACATTCAGCTTATCATCAGATGAGTAAACATATAATGGGAGCGATAATCATGGCAAACAAAACTACAAGAAAAGTGCTGGTTTTCATCATGCTTAAAATACAGATGTTCTGTGTGGGATTGAGTGTTTTTCTGTCTGTCTACCACTTCAATCTCATGAAAGAACATATCCTGTACTATCCACTCGGTACATTCTCTATTCTATTGATCATGTTGTCACTGACGCCTCTCCCTTCATTCAGGGAACAGGCATATATTGACAGCGTGGCAACCCAAAGCGAAAGCCGGAAAGCGTAAAGGCCAGAACCTCCATCCTCGCTTTCTAATGAAAAGAAGCCTGCAGACAGCAGGCTTCTTTTCATTACTTATCCAATTTCAGACCATGTTTTCAGGCTTCATAATTTCATCCATTTCTTCTTCGCTGACATATCCCAGCTTGAGGGCAGCCGCCTTCAATGTCGTATTTTCCTGGTATGCAAGTTTGGCAATTTCAGCCGCCTTTTCATAACCAATGTACGGATTTAGAGCCGTCACCAGCATCAAAGAATTATTCAGGTAGTCATTGATTGCTTTTTCCTCAGCTTCCAGTCCTGCAAGACAATTCCTGATAAAAGAAGAAAGCCCATCGCTTAAGAGGGTCACTGATTGAAGGAAATTGTAAACAATCACAGGCTTGAAAACATTCAGTTGAAAATTGCCCTGGCTCGCTGCAATTGAAATGGCAGTATCATTCCCGATCACCTGGGCCGCAATCATGGTCACAGCTTCCGATTGGGTCGGATTCACCTTGCCGGGCATAATCGAGCTTCCTGGTTCATTGGCCGGTATTTTCAGCTCCCCTATTCCGCAACGCGGCCCGCTTCCCAACCAGCGTATATCGTTCGCTATTTTCATCGTATTGGCCGCCAGCCCTTTAATCGCACCATGGACATATGTAAAAGCATCGTGGCTCGTCAAAGCATGAAACTTATTCGATGAGCTTTCAAACGGATAAGCTGTCATATGTTCAAGCTCCCCGGCGACCCTTTCCCCGAACTCCGGATGGGCATTGATCCCCGTTCCGACAGCGGTTCCTCCGATAGCAAGCTTCAGGAATGCCCGTGAACTTTCAGCAATCATCCTATCGCTTTCTTCAACCATCGCTCTCCAGCCGCTAATTTCCTGGCCCAGCGTCAAAGGCGTCGCGTCCTGAAGATGTGTCCGCCCTATTTTGACTATATGGGAAAATGCTTCTTCCTTCTCTTTCAGCACTTCTGTAAAATGCTTCAGGACGGGGAGCAGCTTTTCCTGGACAGCGATGTAAGAAGCGATATGCATAGCAGTCGGAAAAGAATCGTTCGAGCTTTGCCCCTTATTGACATCATCATTCGGATGAATTTTTTCTTCACTGCCTCTTTCCTTCAAGAAACGGTTTCCTTTGAATGCGATTACTTCATTCAAATTCATATTTGTCTGCGTTCCGCTTCCGGTTTGCCAGACGGATAACGGAAAATGCCCATCCAGATCTCCCCTGACGATTTCCTCGCAAACTGCCTGGATTGCATCAGCCTTGGCCTCAGATAGCAGGCCCAGCTCATGATTGACCTTGGCCGCTGCACTTTTCAGCATTGCATAAGCTGTGATCAGCTCCTTAGGCATCGTTTCCCAGCCAATATTGAAGTTCCTCCTGCTTCTCTCCGTTTGCGCTCCCCAGTATTTGTCCCCGGGAACCTGTATTTCTCCCATTGAATCTTTCTCAATCCTCATTAAAACGCCTCCTCCAGATAGATATATATTTTCCCTTTACCCTTTTTGACCAATATTTCACCTATCCGGCGGCAAAAAAATAACGCAGGGGCAACATCCGTCCCCCTGCGCCAATCATAATCATTCCAATTCCGTAAAGTACGTATATCCTATGAAAAACAAAAGGGTGATGATGCTTGCAATTGCAAGAGTAGGTGCCAATAATTCCGGTTCCATTTTGAATACCCCCTATGTATGATTGCTTTCTATTGTAAAAATAACACATGCAGTTTCCACATTACGGAAACATTTGCATATATTCGGTGAAATGTACGTGAACTTTTTGCGAACGGTCTGCTTCATCCTAAGTGTTACGCAGAAATAAACCTTTTCCGCAGTCTCCCTCTCTATATGTCCACCAGGATAGAAACACAAATAATCCATTCTATAAAAATCAAAAAAAATAATCATAGTTTTGATATCCACTACTCTGGGTAAAAACAGGATACATCAAACTTATAATCTAAATTGACATTATTCAAAGGGGTTTTAAAAAATGGAAAAACAAATCATGGCAAAAGATGTTACATTTCAAGAAATACTTCCAATACAAGATATCATCAGCTTCTATAGAGAAATCAAATCCTGGGGCGGACAAGTATTCATGATCCAGAACAGAAAAATGGTTTCTTGCAGCAATCTGCCAAAAATGATCGCCTACATGCTCGTAATCGATCCAGACAAACCGGTCAAACTGATTCTTGAAGGCGAAAATACTGAGTACATGGCGGAACATTTTGAGGAAATACTCAAAATCAATAAAGAAAAAGCCGGAAGATATCCATTACTGCAGGCAGCAAGTGAGTAAAAATCCCGGAAGGATTGAAGAGCGGATTTTACCCGCTTGGCCTTGCTGATGAAGAAAACCGGGCTATTTATCTCCCGGCGCTGCATGCGGAAATGTTTTATTGGAATAGAAAGAGGATGAGGGAGGGATTCTGGATGGTAAGAACTATCTTAATGATCATAGGTGCCATTGTTGTCATCGGTGCTGTCATAAATTTTGTATTCTAACACAAAGCAGCCGCTCGGCTGCTTTTTCTATGCTCAAATGGCTTTTAAGAAAGAAGTCCAGGTTATTCTCTCGCCAAATATCCCATTCAAGTATGCTTATTCTATCTTTCCCTCAGGCAATTCCTTTGTCCCTACTCAATAACTATGTTTCCTCTCAAATGTTGTGTGCCAGACATATTCTTTTTCTCTAGACCCACACGAAATCGATTTGTTATTCTTATAATGCAAACATAGCCAGTCTGATCGCCTTGCATAAATAGCAGCTGCCGCTTACGCTTACATCTAGCCAGGCATGCTGAAAAGAGGCGATATTTTCGGCGCACCGGAAATGGGGCCTTATTTGTATGGCCTGAATTTGAACGAGCCTATCGGCTATGTCTGGCAATGATTCAATCTAACTCTATGTATTTACAAAACTCTATTACTTTCCTGTACTGGGGGGCTTCTTATGATCAGTGATGCATCCAGAGAACATCTTGCACAAAAAGGCGCCTGGATCAGTATTTTCGCTTATCTATTCATGGCAGCACTAAAACTGACGTTCGGCTATATCGGCCACTCATCAGGCTTATGGGCTGACGGACTCAATAACTCGACCGATATTATGGCTTCAGTTGCTGTCCTGATCGGATTGAAGATATCAGCAAAGCCGCCTGATGACGATCATCTTTACGGGCATACACGGGCAGAAACGGTAGCATCCTTAATTACGGCATTCATTATGATGACAATCGGCATTCATGTCATCTCGCAGGCTTTTGAAAAGATGGTGGAGGGACATACAGAGAGCCCATCCCTTCTCTCAGCAGTGACAGCCTTATTCTCCGCCCTTTTTATGTTATTTATATACAGATATAATAAAAGACTCAGCCAAAAAGTAAACAATGCCTCCCTCAACGCAGTCGCTAAAGATAACCTTTCCGATGCGTTGGTCAGCATCGGCGCTTTCATAGGGATAATAGGGACTCAAGCAGGAATACTATGGCTCGATACTGTTGCGGCCCTGATTGTCGGGCTGATTATCTGCAAGACCGCCTGGGAAATCTTCGCGGAGGCTTCACACAGCTTAACTGACGGCTTTGATCAATCCCTTCTGAATGACATAAAAGAGACTATTTCCGGAACAGACGGAGTACTGCAAGTTTCCGACATTAAAGGCCGTATGCATGGAAATGACGTTCTTCTCGAAGCAACGATACAAGTTGAAAGTTCGCTGACAGTCATTGAAAGCCATGATATTTCAGAAGAGGTCGAAAAAACATTGAATACGCGCCATGGCATCCAGCACGCCATCATCCATGTTGAACCATATACAGGACAAGAGCCGCTTTACTCTTCATGAGGCGGCACTTGTCCCATCCAGGCAAAGCGAACCTGAAATTTATCTCTGCTTTTTTGGAAATGAGTGCCGGAGAAACTCCCATTCGGCAAATCAAAACAGATGAATCACTTAATTTCGATACATCTTTACAAATTTTTTCCATAAAGAAAGGGATTTCACATCATTTGAAGAATATTAATTTATGGTCACTTATATCAACCTCATTTTGAAAAGTTGGAGGTGTCATTTTGAATGCAAGCAAATGATGTGAAATTCATCCACATCCTTCAGAGTTATAAATCCACATTTCTTCATGAACCACTACCCGCAGGGCCCCGCGAGGAATCCGAATTTTCTCCGTCCCATAAAAGGATTGCTCTGACCGCAATCATCGATTTTTTACTATTGTCGCTCAGCAACCCCAAAGACGAACACAAAACTGGCATGAAGGCGCTGGCACTGATCATCGTGAAGGAAGAAATCAAGTCAGGCAGCACAATC
>CAKQBC010000151.1 GCA_934215995.1 uncultured Bacillus sp.
GTCCACAGTACAGCGGTTGTAAGGATTGAGGTCTTCTTTATTGCCGGCTACACTGTCCTGATGGGCACTACCGCCCTTACACATTTGTACGTCGCTTGTACCGGTATGGCTAAACTGGCAAAAAAACATAACCATCGATTTTTTGTACCGTTCTCTATCGGTGCAATATATATCTTCGGCGTACTTTTGCATCGTTTTGCCGGGAAATCTGCTTCTACTGTCTTCAATTACACAGAGTATGTATACTCTTATGTTCTTTTGCTGATTCCCGCATTGATAGCGGTCATTTTGCTAGTTAAAAGGATTAAGAAAAAAGGCGGGACTTCAGATGAAACGTAGATTGCACTTTAATACCATCATTGTGGTCTGTACTTTTTTACTGACAGGCTGCTGGGATGAAAAAATGCTGAAGGACACAAGATTCATTTTGACCGTGAGCTACGATAAGGATAAGGACGGATATATATCCGGCACATATTCGACTCCCAACAGCAATAATTATCCGAATTCAAGCATTGTTACGACAGTCAAAGGGAAGACCGTCAATAACGTGAGTGAGAAAGTCAATCGAAAAGTTGCTGAAACATTGGATGTTTCAAAAGTCAACATCGTTTTTCTGGCTGAAAAGCTCGTCAAAGAAGATGGTCTTTATCCCTATCTGGATGTGTTCATCCGCAGGCCCAATAACCCGATCAACCCTTATTTAGTCATCACTGAAGGGAAGGCGGATGGGTATGTGAAAGACCCGATTCCTAATGAAGGAATCCCATCTATCTATTACCGTGGCTTAATAGAGTCCGAAATAGACAAAGGGCTATATACAAATATGAATATATTCCAAGCTTCAAGGATTTTCGATGACAGCCGCGCGGACATAGTCGTTCCCTACATGAAGAAATCAAAATCAGACAATACGCCCGTTGTTGGCGGTCTTGCCCTGTTTGACACAGATAAATTCAGCGGAGAGATTCTTAATCCGAATGAAAGCATCCTCTTTAATCTGCTTGCAGGCAATAAAGCGAAAATAAATCCCCTAATGTATAAAAAACTATGGGATGATCAGGACCCAACGATCGAAGATTATGCCTCTTTTTCCGTATTGAGGAACAAGAAAAAGATGAAGCTGGATGTTAAGAATGGGAAAGTAAAAGGAACCATCCATATGAAATTGGCGATTGAAGTGATTGAATATCCAATAGGGGATGTCGTGGATCAGGAGAAAAAGATCGAGGAAAAGTTATCTAAAGTACTTACAAAAGACGCCAATGAAGTCATCAAGAAATTGCAGAAAGCAAACTGCGACGGCCTGTCCATCGGGTTAAGACTACATTCCTTCCACTACAACGAATATAAAAAAATGAAATGGAAAGAGACAGATTACAAAAATGCCGACATTAAAGCGAATGTTGAGGTAGAAATATTGAAGCACGGTTTGGTTGAATAACTATAGCCAGCATCATGTGTGTACCAGCAATACCGCTTCCTCGTTCATCTTTGATGTTCCCTTATTCCATTAGGGTAGACACTAGAAAATACAGGAGCTGGATAAAACAAAAGCCAAGCACGCTGACATATAAGCTGCTTGGCTTTTGCTATTGGACCGATGCAACCGAACAATTCCAAAACCATTCTGTTTACATGATTCTCTTGAACATCTTCTCTATATCGTACGTTGAAAAATGGATGATGATCGGCCTTCCGTGCGGGCATGTGAAAGGGTCTGAGCTGTTGCGCAATTGATCCAGCAAGGATGTGATTTCATCATACCGCAAATAATGGTTCGCCTTTATGGATGCTTTGCAGCTCATTAGGATCGCCGCTTCCTCCCTTAGCTTCTTCACATCCACTTTTTTCATTTCAAGCAATTGGCCGATCAATTCCTCGGTCAGTTCCTGTTCGAATCCGCGCGGGAACCAGGCTGGGTGCGCACGTATGATGAATGCATTATGGCCGAAATCCTCCAAGTAGATGCCGACTTCCTGCAGCAGCTCCCTGTTTTCATCCAGCTTGATGTATTCATCAGTTGAATATTGAAGAGTTATCGGAACAAGCAGTTCTTGCAGATCCTTCCCGACATCCCCGACCTTTTCGCGGAAATATTCATACTTGATCCGTTCCTGAGCAGCATGCTGGTCGATCATATACAGACCCTTTTCATTCTGGGCCATAATATATGTTCCATGAAGCTGGCCGATCGGATAAAGAGGCGGAATCCTGGATGATGCAGTTTCCGTGATTTCCTGAACCTCTTCCTCCTCCACCCTGTCTTCCATTTCCGTTTCTTCCTCGAAAACCGGCTCAACAGGCGGGATGTCCCGCTTATCTGTTTGCATGCTGGATGGTCCGCTTGTGATTTGGCGTTCGATTTTATTGATGTCCTCTTTAACAACCGTTACAGTTTCCCGTACTGGCATAGGGATAGGCTTTTCCGCTCGTTCCACAGCCGGTTCCCTGATGATTTCATTAATGGCTTGAATGGCTTTTTGTTCCTTGGCGTACGTAGGTTTATAGCCACTTTCCAATTCAAATGATACTTGTTCTGACTTCGGTTTCGGCACTTTTTTCTTCTCCTGATTAGAGGGAATCAATACTTCTTTCTTGAATGCCCGGACAATCATCGAGGTGATCATTTCCATCAATTCCTGCTCTTTGCTGAGGCGGACTTCCATTTTGGCTGGATGGACATTGACGTCGACAAGGATCGGATCCATTTCGATATCAAGCAGGACGATCGGGTACCTGCCGATAGGCAGCAGCGTATGATACCCTTCTAATATCGCCTTCGTAAGCAGGAAATTCTTAATATAGCGCCCATTGATCATTAAAGAAATATAATTGCGTGACGCCCTTGTATTCTCAGGGTAGGATATGAAGCCTTTCACCCGGAAATCAAGTGATTCGCCGTCGACCGGAATCATTTTCTTCGCCAGTCCGAATCCATAGATTGCCGCCAATACAGCCCTGACATCGCCGTTTCCGTTCGTGCGCAGAATTTCTTTCCCATTATGGGAAAGACGGAAGGATACTTCGGGATGTGACATAGCAAGCCTGTTGACGACATCCGTGATGTTCCCCAATTCCGTATGGATCGTTTTAACATATTTAAGGCGTGCTGGTGTATTATAAAACAGGTCCGAAACAGTAATTTCCGTCCCTTTTCTCGCAGAGCAGGATTGATGGGTGACAGGTTTCCCGCCTTCAAGAATGACGTGGGTGCCTGCCTCCATGCCTGTCCCTGTTTTTAATTCCAGTTTGGAAACGGAAGCGATACTCGGCAAAGCCTCTCCCCTGAAGCCAAGTGAACGAATCCTAAACAGGTCATTTTCATCCTTTATTTTGCTTGTTGCATGCCGGCTGAATGCCTTGAGTACATCCTCTTCCTCGATTCCGTCTCCATTATCGATAATCCGGATTGTCTGCAGGCCGGCTTCTTCAATTTCTATTTCAATGAAGGTACTGTTGGCGTCGATGCTGTTCTCCACCAATTCCTTAACGACGGAAGCAGGCCGTTCAACCACTTCGCCGGCTGCGATTCTATTCGATAAGTCATCACTTAGCTGTATGATTTTCCCCACACTGCTTCACCTCTTTTTTTACGCTTTTGCTTTCTTTTGCAATTCATATAATGTATTCATCGCTTCAAGCGGCGTCATTTCCAGTATATTGATTTCTTTAAGCTTCTGTATACACTTCTTCTCGGCACTCGTCAGCTTTTCATCCTGCCCTGGAGCAACCTCGCTGAAGAAGGATAGCTGGGCCTTTTCATAAACTGGAACGAGCGGTTCCTGTACATTCTTCGGCTCCTTGGCAGAAGACGTGCTTCCCGCTTCGAACTCCTGAAGAAGTTCATTTGCCCGTTCAATTAGTTCTGCCGGCAGCTCAGCAAGCTGGGCGACATGAATCCCGTAGCTTTTGTCGGCAGCCCCTTCCTTGATTTTGTGAAGGAATACCACATTTCCATTTTGTTCGATTGCGCTGACATGCACATTTTCCAGGCGGTCAAGTTTCCGGTCCAATACTGTAAGCTCATGGTAATGTGTTGAAAACAGCGTTTTACAGCCGATTTTCTCATGAATATATTCAATGATGGCCTGTGCAAGCGCCATCCCGTCATAGGTGGATGTTCCCCTGCCGATTTCATCAAACAGTATAAGGCTGTTCTGGGTTGCATGGGCAATCGCATGTTTCGCTTCAAGCATTTCAACCATGAATGTACTTTGTCCGGATATTAAATCATCCGCCGCTCCGATTCGTGTGAAAATCTGGTCGAAGATCGGCAGTTCAGCCTCGGAAGCCGGCACAAAGCAGCCGATTTGCGCCAGGACAGCCATAAGGGCAATCTGCCTCATGTATGTGCTTTTCCCCGACATATTAGGTCCTGTGATCAGCAGCAATTCCCGGTCCTGGTCCATCAGGCAATCATTCGGGACATATTGCTGTTTTTGCATAACCTTCTCCACTACCGGATGGCGGCCTTCTTTGATATGGATCCTACGCTCCAGAGAAAAGACCGGTTTCACGTAATGGCGCTTTTCACTGACAGTCGCAAAGCATTGGAGCGCATCCAATTCGCTGACAGCCTTGGCTAGAGCCTGGAGCCTCGGGATGTATTCCTTTACATGCTCCCTTATTTCCGTGAATATGCTGTATTCAAGGTCGATCATTTTTTCTTCGGCTTCCAAAATCAGCGTCTCTTTTTCCTTTAGTTCCGGTGTGATGAAACGTTCAGCGTTCGCAAGCGTCTGTTTTCTATCATATTGCCCTTCTTCCAGAAGATGGAGATTCGCCTTTGTTACCTCTATATAGTAGCCGAACACACGATTAAACCCGATTTTCAAGGATTTGATTCCCGTTTTCTCCCTTTCTTCGCTTTCAAGCTTCGCAATCCACGTTTTCCCGTTTTTGCTGGCGTCACGGTACTGGTCGAGCGCCTCATTATACCCATCCTTGATCATATTCCCTTCCTTCGTCGATACAGGCGGATTTTCCACCAATGCGGATTCCAGCAGGTCTGTGACTTCTTCACAAGGATCCAGCTTGCCGATCAATGGACGGACATCGTCTGAATCGATTTCGTCCAATATCGCTGCGATTTTCGGGATCTGCATCAGCGATTTCTTCAGGGCGATCAAGTCGCGGGCATTCACATTACCGAAAGCGACCCGGCCGGATAGCCTTTCAAGATCGTATACTTCCCGTAAGGCTTCCCTCAGTTCTTCCCTCTGGAAATAATGGTTCAGCAGCGCTTCCGTTACATTCTGCCTTTCCATGATTGCCTGCTTGGACAAGAGTGGACGTTCTACCCATTGCTTCAACAGCCGGCAGCCCATGGCTGTCTTCGTTTCATCAAGAAGCCAAAGAAGCGACCCGTTCTTTCCTTTCGAACGGATTGTTTCCGTAAGCTCCAGATTCCGCTTGGAATGATGGTCGATCTTCAGGAATTGGTTTGTCTCATAGGTAATCGTTTTCTGAAGATGGTCCATGCTTCTTTTTTGCGTCCGGAAAATATAATGCATCAGCCGGGCTGTTGCCAGCACAAGCTTTTCCTGGGTTAATCCCGCTATGATCGATTCCATTCTCCCGTCGATGCTTGTCTCATTTTCATAGGAAAGAATGATCTGCAGCTTTTCTTTCAGCTCCTGCTTCAATTCCTCCGGGAAATCCGAGCCTATCACCGCTTCCTTCGCGGAAAGGGCAGCTGTTTCATTTATTACTTCATTAAAGGATTCCAGCAGCGTTACCTTGTTTTCACCTGTGGAAATATCGGCGCAGGAAAAACCGAAGGTGCCATCTTCATAACGGCTTATGGAAACCATATAATTGTTTTCTTTATCGTCTATGCCGCGGCCTTGCATGACCGTACCGGGAGTGATCAGCTGCACAACTTCGCGTTTCACTACACCTTTAGCGTGCCGCGGGTCTTCAACCTGCTCACAGATTGCGACTTTATATCCTTTTTCTATTAATGTATCAATATAGTTGGCAGCGGAATGATAAGGGACTCCGCACATCGGTATCCTCTCATCGCCGCCTGCGTTTTTGCCGGTCAGTGTTATCTCAAGTTCCTGCGATGCTTTAATGGCATCCTCGAAGAACATTTCGTAAAAATCCCCCAAGCGGAAAAATAAAAAGGCATCCTGATAGTCGG
>CAKQBC010000152.1 GCA_934215995.1 uncultured Bacillus sp.
GTGGTCGCCATCGCCGAACTTGAATCCAGGGTACATGACTTCCACATCAACGATTGCTTCGCCGCCCATTTCAGCAGCTGTCGTTTCAAACGCTTCTTTCATTTTTGCAGCTTGCGCTTCCATTTTTTCATTGATTAATGAACGCGCTTCCGCCAAAATTTCCACATGGTCGCAAACGATATTTGTTTGTTTTCCGCCTTGGAAGCTGCCGATATTGGCAGTTGTCTCTTCGTCGATTCTTCCAAGCGGCATTTTTGCGATTGCTTTCGCCGCAATTGTGATCGCACTTACGCCTTTTTCTGGTGCAACACCCGCGTGTGCTGTTTTTCCTTTGATAATCGTGTTGATTTTTGCTTGCGTTGGGGCAGCAACAACAATTTCCCCGACTTTCCCGTCGCTATCCAGCGCATATCCGAATTTTGCCGTCACTAAGGCTGGGTCCAGTACTTTTGCGCCAACAAGGCCGGATTCTTCTCCGACAGTGATGATGAATTCAATTTTACCATGTGCGATATTTTGTTCTTTCAGCACACGGATTGCTTCAAACATCGCGGATAATCCAGTCTTGTCATCCGCACCAAGGATTGTTGTGCCGTCTGTCACAACATATCCGTCCACGATGGATGGTTTAACTCCATTTCCCGGAACAACCGTATCCATATGAGAAGTGAAATAGATTGGATCTACGCCTTCTTTAGTCGCAGGCAATGTGCAGATCAGGTTTCCTGCCCCGAATCCTGTTTTCGCCGCAGCATCATCTTCGTATACGTCAACACCAAGTGCTGTGAATTTCTCCTTCAATACTTTTGAAATGGCTGTCTCATGCTTTGTTTCAGAATCAATTTGCACCAATTCTAAAAATTCATCCAATAGTCTTTGCTTATTGATCATTTTTAACCCTCCGTCTATGTATTGCCACTCTTAGTATACCCATACTGAAAGCTGCCGTGCAAATCCATTTTTTCTTAATCCGGCCCTTCCGGTTTGCCCTCTTTCGCCCCATTCCCGCTTTCTTTTTCATTTTTAACAAAGAGCACAAAAATTGGTATAATATACTAGTTTATTACAAGTTGTTTCAGTTTCTTTTACCGTCGAAATTTTATATCATAAGGGTAATGGGAAATAAGTTCCATATTTTTTCAACAAGTACTCAGCCCACTGTCAAAGGCATATAAATAGAGAGCAATATATTCTAGAATGATTGGGGAATGGGAATAGATTGAAAAGAATCAAAAACGAGACACCAAGAATCAGCCAGGAAGAAATGGATGCCTGCATCCAAATACTCCATAAGGACTACCAAAAGTGCGAAGTGCTGGTCTTCAACAGTTTTAAGGAATTCGTCATCTGGGCAATCAAACATAAATTCAAAGATACAGCACACATTAAAAAAGTGTATAAAGGGCTCTCAGCCGGGCAATACCGGGGCAAGGAGAACCATGTCCATATCTATGCTTTCAACCATCAGACAAATCCTCGCTACTTCAAAGTGAATGTGATCCATACGCTTTTCCATGAGCTGCGGCACTATTACCAATATAATCACCAAAAAAACAAATGGACCGGCGACAAAGTATTCAGCTATGAAGTCGGCGACTACAGATACAGAAGCTCCCTGATTGAAAGGGACGCCAACCGTTTCGCAGCCAGAATGATGGTCAAGCATAAAAAAGACTTGAGCTACCAATTGAATATCTACCCTGACTGGTATGTACGGGGTTATGAATAATGAAAGGAAAGGCTATTGCCTTTCCTTTCAGACTGTTGACAAACGCTCGCATTCTTCGTTGCTTGCCCGGCTCGTCCGCTCATGAGGTGAACAGGATGTTTATCACGTAAGCGTTGTCGCAGGACGCGACGTCTTTAGCTTACGTTCCTTAATTGTTCTATTCGCGTCTTCTAGGGTCTCGGCGCGCCTCGACTGACAAACGTTTTCAATCAGTCTGATGTGCAATTTCAAAGAAAAATGCTCTAAAATGAATTTGTCTACACACTGAGGAAAGGCTATTGCCTTTCCTTTTTCTTTTACAACGGGATATTCCCGTGCTTTCTGGATGGACGGCTTTCCTTTTTGTTCCTAAGCATCTTCAGTGCCTGTGCCAGTTTAATTCTTGTCTCGCGGGGATCGATTACATCATCGACCATGCCCTGGCTGGCTGCGACATACGGATTCGCGAACTTCTCACGGTATTCCTGGATTTTTTTCTGCCTTGTTTCCTCCGGGTTGTCGCTGTTCTGGATTTCCCTTGCGAATATAATGTTCGCTGCCCCTTCAGGCCCCATAACGGCGATTTCAGCATTCGGCCATGCATAAACAATATCGGCACCGATTGATTTACTGTTCAGCGCCACATAAGCCCCGCCGTATGCTTTTCTGAGTATGACAGTCAGCTTCGGCACAGTCGCTTCCGAATATGCGAACAGGATCTTCGCCCCATGCCGGATGATGCCTCCGTGCTCCTGCTTGATTCCCGGGAAAAATCCGGTCACATCCTCAAATGTGATCAATGGGATATTGAAGGAGTCGCAGAAACGGATGAATCTGGCCGCCTTATCGGATGAATCAATATCCAGGCCGCCTGCCAGGAACTTCGGCTGGTTGCAGATCAATCCTACTGTTTCCCCTTTGATTCTGGCAAAGCCGATGACCATGTTGCGGGCAAAATCCTTCTGGACCTCCAAGAAGCTGTCCTCGTCAACGACTTGCTCAATCACTTTCCGTACGTCATATGCCCTCGTACTTTCAACCGGCACCACATCCGCGATGTCCGGACGGTAATCATCTTCCTGCCCATACTCCTGCTTCGGTGTCTTCGTTTCATTATTCTGCGGCAAATAGGTAAGCAGATTACGGACATCCTGAAGCACCTCTTCCTCAGTCGCCGCCTTGAAATGGGCGTTCCCGCTGATGCTGTTATGTACTTTTGCCCCGCCAAGATTTTCAGAGCTGATTTTCTCCCCTGTCACCGTTTCAATGACCTTCGGGCCAGTAATGAACATCTGGCTCGTTTTTTCGACCATGAATACGAAATCCGTGATAGCCGGGGAATACACCGCACCGCCAGCACATGGCCCCATAATGACTGATATCTGAGGGATTACCCCTGAATAAATGGAGTTTCGGTAAAATATATGGCCATACCCGTCAAGCGAGAGTACACCTTCCTGGATCCGCGCTCCCCCTGAGTCATTCAATCCGACAAATGGGGCTCCATTCTCGGCAGCCAAATCCATGACATTGGCAATCTTCTTCGCATGCATCTCACCCAAAGCCCCGCCGAACACAGTGAAATCCTGGGAAAACAAATAGATGTCCCTTCCATTGACCTGCCCGTAACCAGTCACTACCCCGTCGCCGGGCCCGTTCACCTGATCAAGCCCAAAATCATTGCATCTATGTTCAATGAATGGGTTCAGTTCGACAAAAGTGCCCGGATCAACCAGGAGTTCAATCCGTTCCCTTGCTGTCAGTTTGCCTTTTTCGTGCTGCTTCTCAATCCGTGTATCTCCTCCACCAAGCTCGATATCCCTCTTTCTGTCATATAGCTCATTGATTTTGTCGTAAATATCGATCATTCCGTTTCCTCCTTATGCCGTTCACAAAGTTCAACAAGTACGCTCCCGGTCGATTTCGGATGCAAAAATGCAACCTGGGCATTATGCGCTCCCCTTTTCGGCTGTTCATCGATCAGCCTGATGCCTTGTTCCTTTATGTCGGCAAGCCTCTCTGCAATATCCGATACGCCTAAAGCAACGTGATGGATGCCTTCTCCCCTTTTGCTTATAAATTTTGCTACAGGGCTGGATTCGGTAAGCGGTTCCAATAATTCCAGGCGTGAATTGCCTGCATTCAGGAAGGCAACCTTTACGCCTTGGCTTTCTACTGTTTCGACCCCTTCATGCTTCAACCCCAATACTCCGCAATAAAAATCGAGCGAACGTTCAATCGATTGGACAGCAATCCCAATATGGTCCAGTTCCTTAATCATCTTTGCGCCCCCTTCATCCCCTTATTCCCATCCCTAAAAATGGATTATTTTCATCATACTGTTAATTGTACTAAAATTCATAGAATATTAAAATAATTTTAGGCTGAAATTTTAAAAGGAAGCCCCGGCTCTGTTTGAAGGCCGGCAGAATGACGATTGCCTGAAAAAGCAAACGGACTGGATGCCCCCTTTCCCCCGACCAAGCATTTCCCCTTGTTTCTAAGGTAGCCGTGGGGTAGAATATAAAAAAACAAGAAACGATAAAGGAAGAGTCCAAATGCAAAAAAAAATGCAAAAGATCGTCATTTACTTAATGGTAGCCTTAATGCTTCTTTCCTCCCTGCTGATGGGGATATCTTTCGTCTTCTGATTTGGCCGACTAAATGAAAAACCGCCCCGGGCGAACCGGGGCGGTTTCTTATTGTATATAGCCTTGTTCCTTTGCAATAGCTTTAAAGCTTTTCGCCGACATCGTCACGAGTATTTTTGTGCCGATCGGAACCTTTTCATAAAGGCGTTCCACATTCTTATTTTCCATCCTGATGCACCCGTTCGATATGTACCGGCCGATTGACCAAGGGGCATTTGTTCCGTGCACCCCGTATGTCCTCCCGTCCGTACCCTGCGCGTCAAATCCGATCCAGCGGCTTCCCAACGGATTGCGCGGGTCCCCTCCCGGTATATCCTTCTTGCGGTAATACGGGTTTTTGGCTTTTACCACTACCGTAAACAAACCTTCAGGCGTCAGATCATTCGTCTTGCCTGTCGCAACATCGATTATTTCTTCAACCTTGCCGTCCTTCACATAGGCCAGCTTGTTGTTCGCTTTGTTGACGATTAGAAATGGTTTGCCGCCATTAGGCTCCGCATATGCACTGACGGGGGCAATCAAGAACAGCATGGCGCTGATCACTAAGAAGAATCGCATGTACCCTCACCTTTTTTGTTTTACTTAGTTTGGGCAATGGATTTCTTTTCATTCTTTTCTTTTTTTCTCGAAAGGCCCTTGTAGACATTCTTCAGCATCAAGTATGTTTCCAGTTCATCAACCAGCCTGAATAGATTGGCCTGTACATGGAATGCCTCCCTCGTAGGCGGGAGCTCAAGCTTCTCCATCTCCGTCTTTAAGGCATGCAATTTTTCAAGATAAATGTAGGACGTATTATAGGGATGGACATGCTCTGCCAAATCGGCAAAAAAATCGGCAAGCTGCCCGCTGAATGCCGTTTCCTTCGGGATTTGCGCAACGAGTGCAACAATTCTGCCGAGGCTCTCGAATTGCTTTTCACGCATCTTGAAATATTGGTATTGAATATCATCCTTGCTCCTTACATGGTTTTCATAATCCCTCGAAGCAAGCCCTTTTGCTTCGGAAATCCGTTCCTCGGCATCGATCAGCTCCTGCCCGTCCCAATCTGTTGTATTGGTGCGTAAGTAGAGTGCCATTTTCCGGAAGATGACAGCGAAATCCCCCTCAATTTTTTCACGGTGCTTTTTCATGACCGGATCCAGGCTTGGCATATACAAATTCATCAGAAGGGCCACCGTAATCCCGATGACGATCAGTCCAGTCTCATTCAAAATCAGATCAAACGTCACATGTCCCGCAGAGTAAATATGAAGAATGATGACACTGCTTGTCACTACACCTTCTTTTACTTTTGCCGCAACGACTGTCGGGATGAAAAACAGCAGCATCAAGCCGATGACAGCCGGATTATAGCCTATCCCTTCAAAAAAAATGGTTGAATACGCCATAGCGATCAAACAGGCCAGAAACCTGCTGAATGCTGCCTGAAACGATTTCTTCTTTGTGACCTGTATACAGAGGATTGTGATGATGCCTGCAGAAGGGAAGCTATTCAATCCTGCCAGCTGTGCAAGGCTGATTGCAATAGCAACGCCGATTGCTGTCTTTATTGTCCTATATCCAATTCTGAACATTTTACCATTCCGTTCTTTTTAGTCAGTATGTATCAGTTATGTCCGTATCCTTACTATTTTCTTAGCTTAAGTATCCCATTCCGAAAATGACAATTCAAGTGCTGATTCCGATGAGCTTTACCCGTTAAACAATTGCAGGCAAACAGGCAACCCGGGGTCGGCACTCCAAAAGGTCGTTTCAACCAGGGTTACGC
>CAKQBC010000153.1 GCA_934215995.1 uncultured Bacillus sp.
GCATTAGGCTGCAGTGCATATTTATTTTCAAAATCATGGAAATCATTTATGGTTAATTGGCTAGTATGACTAGGACTTGAATCCCTTTTTCATTTACAAAACAGTCCGCTGCTGAATGACAATCATGTTTAGAACCAAGCCCGAAAGCGAAAATGGCTGTTTGAGAAAAAGAATGTATGCCGTGCTGGTTACAGCCTGTAATCTATCAACATTTTCTACATAAAAAATTTTCGGAATAATATATAAAAAACATGTGAGTTATGTAAAAATAATATATATGTGACTTTAAAAGAGAGAGGAGAATCCATAATGAAAAAAAGAACGCTGGGGTTTCTTATGTTCGGCCTGCTTGCCATCTTTTTGGCAGGATGCGGGGCAGATAAGCCTGATGTGGTCGTAGATAACTTCTTATCTTCAGTCAAGGAAGGGGACTTTGACAAATCCGGGTCTTTTGTGACCGAAGATTCGAAGCCTTTTAAATTCGATGAACTCAATGAAGATATGGAAGGCATGGATAGTGAAGAATTCCTGAAAGCCCTTAGCTCGAAGTATGATTATGAAACACCTGAGGAGGTTTCAAGCGAAGGGGATACTGCCAAGGTGAGGGCGGAAATCACTTCCGTCGATTTCGCTGAAGCTTTCACTGCCACAATGGAGGATGTTATAGCTGAAGCGATGACAATGGCTGAATCAGATATGGATTCAGCAGAGGCAGAGGCGGAATTCGAGAAAATGATGTGGGATACCCTTAATGAGAAATTAAATGATGAAGATGCAAAAACAGCGACTCGCGATATAACGTTCAATCTGGAAAAGAATGAGGATGGAGAGTATAAAATCATTGCGGATGAGAATTTCCAAGAAGCGATGATTGCGAATATAGACTCATTGGAGGAGACATTCAGCGAGTAAGGCAGCAAATCAACAGGACAGCTCATTTCCCGTGCTATGATGGCGGGCAAGGTCTGTCTTTTTTTACGCTGAGTGCTGTCTTCATAATGTAGTGAATCAAAAGCATGGATTAAAGCGGAGAACAACTATGCTGCATATTTCATATACTATAGCTGCATGGATTCGTTCACAGGTGTGTCTAATTTGACTATTTTGTGAAATAGTAAGTTGTGCATAGTGTTTATCCGAAGTTCTATCGCTATACTGCCGTTTTGGAGATATGCTATACTTTTCACTATATGTAGGGCTGTGTTATAGATCATATAACAGAGCCTTTTTTTAAAAGAGGAGGGGAAGCGCATTGGGAAGGGTTTAAAGGAAACACTTCAAAGGGTAACTGTTAAAGGTGTTTCTTCTCAGGTGTTGAATGAACTGAAATAAACAAGCCTTCTTGGGACTGGCCGCCCTTGATGGACAATAAAAACGGCTGAACATACAAATATTTGAAAATTCGGAAATTCAACATAGCGGAAGTTCATAGAAAGATAGAAATGAGGCATAGTGTGCCGGCATAATAATTGTTCGAAAGCATGATTTAATTAAGCTTTGGCGCATTTGTCCATTTCGAAAATGATGAGGAATGTTAATTAAAATGGAGGTGAATCCCTCTTTTGAGGGAAGTAATTGGATATAATTACGGTCACAAATTTATTTTTACTAGTAATTTTGATTGGATTGACTGCCTTTTTTGTTGGTGCAGAATTTGCAGTTGTTAAACTCCGCATGTCAAGGATCGATCAATTGATTGCGGAAGGAAACAAGAAAGCGGTTATCGCAAAAAAGGTTGCGGGCGATCTGGATTATTATCTGTCTGCTTGCCAGCTGGGCATCACGGTCACAGCGCTGGGCCTTGGTGCACTCGGGAAGCCGGCTGTAGAACGACTTTTATATCCTGTATTTAATCTGTTGAATGTCTCTGAGACTATCTCGTCTGTATTGTCGTATGCGATTGCCTTTATGCTGGTCACTTTCCTGCACGTTGTTATTGGCGAAATGGCACCGAAAACATTGGCGATCCAGTTTGCCGAGAAGATGAGCCTGATGCTAGCACCCCCGCTGTATTGGTTCGGGAAAATCATGAAACCGTTCATTTGGGCGTTAAACGGGACATCCCGCCAGATCCTTAGGCTGTTCGGTGTCCGTCCGGCAGGCCATGAGGACGTTTATTCAGAGGAAGAGCTGAAGATCATCATGGCTCAAAGCTTTCAGGGCGGAGAGATCGATAAGACGGAGCTTGCTTATATGGAAAATATCTTTTCGTTCGACGAACGCGTTGCGAAGGATATTATGGTGCCCCGTACAGAAATCGTCACGCTCGATAAAGGGATGAGTTATGACGACATCATCAAGATACTCGATGAGCATAATTATACCCGCTATCCTGTCGTGGAAGACGGGGATAAAGACAAAATCGTCGGTGTCCTTAATGTAAAGAGGATGCTTACGCAGATTGTGGCAAAAAGGGAATCGAAGCCGGAGGACTTTGTCAGGGAGCTTCCATTTGTAATGGAATCCACCCACATCCAGGATGCATTGCTGAAAATGCAGAGTGAACAGGTCCATATGGTGCTCGTGATTGATGAATATGGCGGTACGGCCGGGATCTTGTCGATGGAAGATGTGCTCGAGGAAATTGTCGGTGAAATCCGTGATGAATTTGATGGAGATGAAGTGGCCGATATCCGGACTGTTGGCGAAAGCCAATATATGATCAGCGGACGGGTGCTATTGGAAGAGCTCGAGGAACGTTTTGGCCTGACCTTCGAGGATAGTGAAGACGTCGATACGATTGCAGGCTGGATTCACTATAAGAAGTTCGGTGAAGTGTATGAGGGAGATGAGTTGGAACTGGGTGAACATTTATTCGTCGTGAAAGAAATGGACAACTATAAAATCAATCAGGTCCTATTCAAGAAACTTGAACATGTCAAAAAATAAACGGAAGCTTTTCGGCACGACCATTTCATTTATCTTGGAGGTGAATCCTTCTTAAAGAAGGAAACAATTGGACGGATTAATTGCGTTAAACTTATTTTTGGTAGTTGTATTTATTGCATTGACCGCATTCTTTGTCGGTGCGGAGTTTGCGATTCTGAAGGTCAGGATGTCAAGGATTGACCAGCTGATTTCTGAAGGGAACAAAAAGGCCATTTTGGCCAAGAAAGTGGCGGAGGAGCTCGATTATTATTTGTCGGCCTGCCAGCTAGGGATCACCATCACAGCCCTCGTTCTAGGTGCATTGGGTGAACCGACAGTCGAGAAGCTGCTTCACCCGCTCTTTGAAAGGTTCGACGTCCCTGAAGCGATGTCTACTGTCCTTTCATACGCTATTGCCTTGGCTTTGGTTACATTTTTGCACGTCGTATTCGGCGAGCTTGCTCCGAAAACATTGGCGATTCAGTTTGCGGAACGGATGACGCTGCTGCTTGCTCCGTCACTTTATCGTTTCGGCAGAATCATGTATCCATTCATTACATTCCTGAATGGGTCATCCAGGGTTTTCCTGAGCTGGTTCGGGGTAAAACCTGCAGGCCATGAAACGGTCTACTCGGAAGAGGAATTGAAACTGATTGTCACACAAAGTTACAATAGCGGTGAAATCAACCAGACTGAGCTGTCGTATTTGGAGAACATTTTCTCATTCGACGCACGCCAGCTGAAGGAAATCATGATTCCTGCCTCGAAAATGGTCACACTAGAAAAAGGCATGCACATCGAGGACATCATCGAAGTGCTGTACGAGTATAATTATAACCGTTATCCGGTCGTTGAAAAGGGACAAGCAAATAAGGTCCTCGGTTTCATTAATACGAAAGAGATGCTTACAAGCATCGCAGCGGGTAAAGAAAACGACCTTGAGCATTTCATTCACAAAATGCCAAGCTATTCAGAAACATCACTGATTAAAGATGTATTGCTCAATATGCAGAAGAATCGCGTGCATATGATTGTGGTCAAGAATGAACAAGGCAAAATAGCAGGCCTTGTTACAATGGAAGACATCCTCGAGAAAATCGTCGGGGAGATCAAAGAAGAATTGCCTGCGACTTAATAGTTGATGAGATGTCCTGCCGGATCTAATCTGGCAGGACATTTGCTTGTAGGGAATCCCTATAATATTTACGTTCAAACGAAAAATCCTCCATATTTATTTTGGGGGATTTTCTATTTTACGATTTTATATTCACTTCCTGTAAGCGGATAACTTTCCGTTTCTTCGTTTAAAAATTATTTTGCTAGCTTAAAAAAGTTATTGCCAAAAAGCCCCCTTCTTTTAGTATAATTAACATAATTTAAATATTTTGAAAGTTATGTCAAAATTATTCTATATAGGACAGATTTTGACGATTTACTTTTCTGCAGAGCCCTCCCATAAATACAGCTCGCCGGCTGTTTTTACTTTGGGAACATGAAAAGATGAAGGGAATTGTATGGTTAAACATAATAGGATTCCCTAAACAACAATAGTGCCCGCAGCCTTTTTGAAGAATAGTTGTAAACAGGTTCACCATATTGGTCCGGAACCTATGGATGATTTATTAAAGGTGCTTCTCCTTTCCGTCCACTGGAAGGGGAGGCACCATTAATATGGCAAAGAAAAAAAGAAGGGCAGGAGATGTATTTGTCAGAAGCAAAATTAAGCAATTCACAAATGAGGAGGGTTTGGATTGCCAGTTTAGTAGGCAGTTCAATCGAATGGTTTGATTATTTTCTTTACGGGACTGTGGCGGCACTCGTGTTTAACCAGGTGTTCTTTGTGGCGGATGATCCGACCGTCGGACTGTTGCTGTCGTATGCGTCCTTGGCGCTTGCATTTTTTATCCGTCCCTTCGGGGGAATCATTTTCAGCCATATAGGTGACCGGGTAGGGCGTAAAAAGACATTGGTGATGACCCTGTCTCTAATGGGGGTGGCAACCTTCTTAATGGGTGTGCTTCCTACTTATCAAGCAATCGGGGTGGCGGCGCCGCTCTTATTGATTCTCTTACGGCTCGTACAAGGATTGGGCATCGGCGGCGAATGGGGCGGTGCGCTTTTGCTTTCCGTTGAATATGCCTCCAAAGGCAAGCGCGGTTTATACGGAGCTATTCCGCAAATGGGCGTCACGATTGGGATGTTTTTGGGGACAGGGGCTTTGACATTCATTACGTCGATCGTTTCACAAGAAGCCTTTGTATCCTGGGGATGGAGAATACCGTTCCTATTAAGTGCCTTATTGGTGGTATTCGGCCTGTGGATCCGGAAAGGCATCGATGAAACGCCTTCTTTTAAAAAGGTCCAGCAAGCCGGCGAGATTCCGAAATTCCCGCTTGCAGACACATTGAAATACCATTGGAAAGAGGTTCTGATTGCTATAGGGGGGAAAGTCGTTGAAACAGCCCCGTTTTACATTTTCGGTACATTCATTGTATCTTATGCCACGAACCAGTTAGGTTTCAGTACGACTGAGGTTCTTTTATCGGTAATGGTAGCAACGGTCGTGACGACCATTTTAATTCCGATTATGGGAAGCCTGTCTGACAGAATCGGCCGCAAGAAAATGTACATTTATGGAACACTCGGAATCATCGCTTATGCTTTTCCTTATTTCTGGCTATTGCATCAGGAATCGTTCATTACATTACTAATTGCGACTGTCATAGGGCTGGGGGTTATATGGGCTCCTATTACCGCTGTCCTCGGTACGATGTTTTCTGAGATCTTCGACGCCAAGGTCCGTTATACAGGGATATCACTCGGCTATCAGATTGGAGCCGCGCTTGCCGGCGGTACTGCGCCGCTTGTCGCAACAGCATTACTGGCTTCGTTCGATAATTCATATGTACCAGTCGCCATCTATATGATTTTCACTGCTGTTGTATCTTTGGCTGCTGTATGGGCGATAAGGGAACGGAGCAATGAAGAACTGGATAGTGAGCTGACAGGCGGGCAACATACAGCGGATGAAAGCAGTAAGCTAACGAAAAGTCAATAATTGGGGTGGACAGGCTGATTATTTTAAACGAAAAAGAGATTCAATCTTTCTATCATATGAAAAATGCCATTGAGGATATTAAGCATATTTTAAAAGCAAAATCAGAGGGGAAAATTTCAGCTCCGCACCGGACCGTGCTGGATTTTCCCGCTAAAGAGGCATCTGCACTGTATATGCCC
>CAKQBC010000154.1 GCA_934215995.1 uncultured Bacillus sp.
CCACTCAACGATAAGAGCTTCGTTAATTTCAGCAGGCATTTCAGAACGTTCTGGTAAACGAGTGAAAGTACCTTCTAATTTGTCAGCATCGAAAGTAACGAAATCAGGAGTGAAGTTGTTCACTTCGATCGCTTCTTTGATGATGTCAAGGTTGCGTGATTTTTCACGAACACCGATTGTTTGACCAGGCATTACGCGGAATGATGGGATATCAACGCGTTTTCCGTCAACAAGGATGTGACCGTGGTTAACAAGCTGGCGAGCTTGGCGACGAGTACGTGCTAAACCTAAACGGTATACCACGTTGTCAAGACGTGATTCCAATAGCGCCATGAAGTTTTCACCAAGGATACCTTGTTTCATTTTAGCAGCTCTATTGAAAGTGCTTTTGAATTGACGTTCGTTTACTCCGTACATGTGACGAAGTTTTTGTTTTTCTTGCAACTGAAGACCATATTCAGTTAATTTTTTACGTTGGTTTGGACCGTGTTGTCCTGGAGCGTAAGGGCGTTTTTCAAGTTCCTTACCTGTTCCTGAAAGTGAAATGCCAAGACGACGGGAAAGTTTCCAACTTGGACCTGTATAACGAGCCATGAATGACTCCTCCTCTTGTTTTTATTTTGTAAAATAAAAACAGTAGTGAAAACAGCTTCATGTTCATTTTATTTTCATGCATCCTCGCCCTAGCAGCCAAGGGTTACAAGATACACCTCTTAAAGAGGAATAAAATGAGCTCACGAAAGTTTGCACAAGCTGCATATTTTACACAAATGACATTATATAACGTTTGGAGCCTCGGTGTCAAGGTTGATTGGGTATACTTGAAAAAGCAGGTATGAAAATCACTTTTTTAGGACTATATACTCATTTTAAATAGAAATACATATATAAAACAGGTAATTTTATAGGTAAAAAGGTATAATAAGGTATAAATTACTAATTTGAGGTATATAGTCCGGATTTTTTACGGGCTATTTCAGGGGACGGATCGGCTGAGGCAGAAAAACAGCATGCTGAAAGAAGGGCAGAATGAGCTGCTTTACTGGTTTCAAGGACAAGTAAACGGAGTAAGGTGCGTGTAAAAGTGCAACAAACTATGGGGATGATGGGGATGGACGTGGAAAAACGCCAAGTGTCGGCGAGATTGAAGGCCGCTTTTTTCGAAAGCTTGGAGCTGGCGGGCAATCAGATGGAATACGGGAAAACGGTACAGACTCTTTTGTTCTGTTTAAAAGATCTTCTGCGTATAAAAGAAATCGCTTTTTTCAGGAACGATCCGCTCAACGGGGAATTGGTCGGGGAAGCATCTGTCGGGGCGACAGAAGGGACGTTTCGGGACGGACTGGCCATTTCCGCGCCGGAGCTTCAAACAGAGCTGGATGGGGAGCTGTACATATATGGATCTATAAGGACTAAAGGGTTGACCGGTTATGATTTGGCGTTAATGCTGCAGGCTGGTGAAGGACTGCAGGGGGTAATTGCAATGGCAGAAGGGGAAAAAGGAAGCCTGGACTTCCCGGATACAGCCCTTTACAAGCTGCTTTCTGAAGAAAGTGCAAAAATCATCAACACAGCCGCCAAAATATCTGCCGTTGCTGCAGAGGAGCAGAAGTACAGACAGCTGTTCAGGGTCACCTCGAAGTTTCATTCATCGATGAACATGGACGATGTTCTTGGCGAAATCATCAATGCGCTTCATGAAGTGTATCCTTCTTTTGCCTACTATGTAATGCTTTCGCATGACAATACTTATCAGGGGGAGCTTCCGATCAAGGATTTGGAATATGATAGCGAGAACATAGCTGCCATGCAGGCATATGTTACAGGAACAGCCCAAGTGGAAGAATCGCTTCCGGGAAGAAGAGCCATTCTGTACGCTCCTTTGAAGGGGAAACAGGGTGTCTATGGCGTCCTGCAGGTCATCGCCCCCAATACATTGTTTTTCCCGCAGGGTGAGGTTGAGTTCATAACGCTGCTGGCGAATACGGCGGGAACTGCTATTGAAAACGCACAGTTATATCAACAATCCAAAAGCCTGATTGCCGACCTTCAGCTTATCAATGAAACATCCCACCGTCTGAATTCTAATCTTCGGCTGAATGAAACAATGGGATATATGAAAGAACAGATCAGCAGGTCGTTCAATGCGCAGGAAATTGGGTTTATCATGTATTCAGAGGACAATGAAGTGAAGATTTTGCCGGGCAGCTCCAGGTATTTCGAACAGGAGCGGGCTGGCGTATATATCAATTATATTAGAGAGCGGATCGAAAGAGAGAAGGAGTCCTTGTTTTTAGGCGATTTACAGCTTGGATGCACAGAAGGGCCGCAATTACGCTCGATTATGGCAGTGCCGATGGTGCAGAGCGGCTCAATTAAGGGGTTTGCGATCGTTATGCACGAGGACACATATCATTTTTCGTTTGAAATGTTCAAGCTGCTTCAATCCCTCATTCATCATTCTACTTTGGCATTCACTAACTCCATTTTGCGGGAAGAATTGGAACGCATGGTTGTGACAGATCATCTTACCCGTCTTTATTCTAGAAACTATCTTGATGAGAAGCTGCAAGAAGCGATGGACTCGGAGGGAGAAGGTACATTCCTGCTGATGGATATCGATGACTTTAAGTCAATCAATGATACGTATGGCCATCAGATTGGGGACGATATCCTTGTACAGGTATCGAATACAATTTCCAACAATATAAGAAGCGCTGATATCGGAGCGAGATGGGGCGGGGAGGAGCTGGCGGTCTATTTTCCGAAAGTGAGCCTTGAGACAGGCCGCCGAATTGCCGAAAGGATCAGGCAGGCGGTAAAGGACCAAACGCATCCCCATGTAACGATATCATGCGGCCTGGCTCATTGGAGCTCCTGCTTTCCTGATACAGCACAGGCGTTATTCAAGCGGGCTGACACAGCTCTCTACGAAGCAAAAAATTCAGGCAAGGATAAAGTGATCGCTGGAGAGATCCAAAGCGGCGAATAAAGTCCATATGCAAAAGGTATAATTAAAAAGAAAGAGGGGATCGCTTCCCCTCTTTCTTTTTGATTAAAGCAACTCCGGCTCCCGCCTCAAGTCCAATATGCCGGACACTGCGAGAATTGGGAAGCGGCTGAGTGCAGTTTCACTTTATAGATGTTTCTCCAGGATTTTCACGAAGCTTTCCAGATGTTTGGCTTCTTCTTCTGTGAATCTGTCCTTCTCCGGACTGTCGATGTCGAGGATCGCAAAGAGCTTTCCATCCTTAAAGACCGGAATGACAACTTCAGATTGGGATGCTGCATCGCATGCGATGTGACCGGGGAATTGATGGACATCCGCAACAATGATCGTCTGTTCTTCCTTGGCCGCCTTCCCGCAAACACCTCTTCCGAAAGGTATGCGAATGCACGCCGGGAGGCCTTGGAACGGACCGAGCACGAGGCCGTCGCCCTCAACCATATAGAACCCGACCCAATTGATCCTCTCAAGAAATACATTCAAGAGCGCGGAAGCATTGCTGAGATTGGCGATAACATTCTCTTCTCCTTCTATGAGAGATTCCAATTGTTTCAGCAATAAATTGTACTTTTCTTCTAAAGTTCCTTTATAGTTTTCGACTGTAAACATCAAATTACCCCTTTCTTTTAGCTGATTCTATTTTATATGAAGCTATTTTCTGCCGATTGTCCTTCCGTGTCGAATTAATTATGCAGGATGAACAAGCATACGTACAGAATATATCGGCAATGTACCTTAGGCTCAGGCAGTCCATCTGTTGACAAAATAAAGAAAGGAAGCGGTGATTGATCATGACAATGACAAAAGCTAGGGCTAAAACAAGGACAACGTCCAAACAGGCCCTTGTTGATGCTGCGCTTCAATTATTCTATGCCAAGGGTTTCGACGGAACATCAATCAGGGATATTGCCGGCAAGGCGGGAATTAACCCTGCAAACATAGCCTATCATTTCAAGAACAAAAACGGGCTGCTGGAATTCTGTGTGACCCAATACTTGGAAGGATACACGAGAATTCTGGAGAAGGAAATGAAAAAGCTTGAGTCCGGACGCCCGGACGATTGTTTGTTTTCGATATTATCGGGCCTGATCCGTTACCAGTCATCCAATCATATCGCCGCCAGATTCATAAGCAGGGAAATGACATTGGAATCGACATTGAACAGGGAGATTCTGACCACCTATATGGCCAAGGAGAGATATTGTTTTCAGCTTGTGATTGAAAAAGGCATAGAGGCCGGTATGTTCAAGCGCATTTCAGTTCCTATGTTTATTTTGCAGCTGAAGGGGCTTCTTACTGCACCTGTCCTCCATTCTCCCTACGCCGTTGAACTGCTCAACTTTTATCCGCAGGATCCATACTATATTGAAAGGTATGAAAAACAATGCAGGCAGCTTATTGGAGAAATGCTGCTGCAGCAGGATGCAGTCAGGCTTTGACCGTGATTGCAGAAGGTTTCGATAAGCCAGCCTTCGGATGCAGGGCATGGAAGCCCTGGCCTAAATCTTTCACCTGATGCGCGTCACTTCCATAAACGAGCGGTATGCCCATGCTGATCGCTTTTTCGGCTGTTGCATAATCGGGGTACGTCTCAAGGCAATATGGCTTGGCAGTGCCGGCCCCGTTATAATCCAGGGCAAGGCCCCGTAATTTAATTTCTTTTAAAATTTCGTCAATTTGTTTTCCGTAGGCATGTGATACCGGATATTTGTGCTGGAATTTGCGTATAAGCGTCAGATGGCCGATCCGCTTCGGCTTATAGGGGCCCAGATTGCTTTTGACCGATTTTGCCAGCGTATGGTAATAGGCTTCGTAGACTTTCTCCGCAGTTCCGAATGCCTCGGCAATCTTTCCGAAATAAACATCGCTGAAATCAAGGCAATAATAGGTGTCCAGGTATTTCAGGAAATGAACCGATAAGATACTATCGTCCAGGAATGGGCCGTATTCATCCAGGAAAGCGGCAGTCTCATTCTCGTAACCTTCTATGTAATCGACTTCAAGACCGATATTGATTCGGATGCGGTCTTCATATTTTCTTTTTAAGCTTCTGATTGCCTCCAGATAGAGGGGGAGGATTTCCCTGTCCATCCCGCTATCCTTCGCAGGCGTTGTATCTTTGAAGCCTTCCGGCAAAGGGGCATGCTCAGTGAATGTGATCTCCTCGACTTTCCTTTCTATAAACCAATTTATGTAATCTTCCAAAGCATCTTTCGTTCCATGCGGGCAAAAAGGGGTGTGAATATGTCCGTCTGCAAGCATAATATCCGCTCCCGATTAAAGAATTTTTGAAGATAATTTAATGATAAAACAGAAAAACTGCGCAAAAAAGTTTGTTTACATGGTATCATAAAATCAGGAAAGGTCATATTTTTCTACATTATTTTTTGCTGAAAAAAAGGATTTTCTGTATATTGACGGCGAAAATAGAATAGATCTCTATCTTTATTGACAATTTCAGACGCAATTCTAAAGTAGTGTTTATTTTTGTTTGATGATGTGACTTTTGGACTGTTAAAGGATTAACGCTGTAATGCATGTTTCAAGACAATGCGATTTTGGTAAAGGTTATAGTTACATAGTACATAAATTGATTGAAGAGGCTGAATGAAGCGGCTTTTGGTGATGGCTGCTTCTTACATATATAGTTGGATCAGGGGGCTTTATGATGAAACTTATTTTAGGCTTAATTGTTTTAGTGCTGGCTTTTTTTGTGATGGGTTATTTTTTCAAGAAAAAGCGTTACAGTGATATTGATCGCTTGGAAGAGTGGAAAATGAGCGTTATAAATCGCCCTGTTTTAGAGGAATTGACAAAGGTAAAGCAACTCAACATGACTGGTGAAACGGAAGAGTTATTCGAAAAATGGCGCAATGAGTGGGACGAGATTGTAACTGTGCAGATGCCGGATGTTGAGGAATTGTTGTTTGATGCTGAAGAATACATAGATAGATACCGGTTCCAGAAATCAAAGGAAGTCCAGGAAGAGATCTCCTCCAGATTGCAGACGATCGAGAGCGATATTGAACGGATTATTGAAGAATTAAACAATCTGGTTGGAAGTGAAGAACAGAACAGAATCC
>CAKQBC010000155.1 GCA_934215995.1 uncultured Bacillus sp.
TTGTAATATTTTAAGAGAATTTGTATAATTAATAACGTTGCATTGGGGTTTTTGGAGGTCATTTCCAATTGTGATGTTTGTCAAGAGGCATCCGGGAAAACCGCCTTAACATCCCTTGTTCATACTGCAATCCTAAAAGTTATTACGAAGTGAAAGGCCGACTCCTACCGAAACCTAGCAGTCGGCCTTCTTTGTAGGGTTTACCATACATATTGATACCGGGTTTAGTACTTTCCATTTAATTGATACAAACATAAATCATGAACGGGGGACATGGAGCATGCTGGAAGGTTGGTTTTTATGGTTTATTTTGCTTTGGATCATCGTACTGCCTACACTGATGGCTATCGGCGGATTTTTTATGTTCCGCAAGTTTCTGAAAAGGCTGCCCAAAAATGATGGCATGTCGGATATGGATTGGGAAGAATATTATGTGAAAGAAACTAGGCATTTATGGACTAAGGAAACGAAAGCTTTTTTGGAGGATTTGGTCACCCCTGTACCTGAGTTATTCCGTGATGTGGCAAGGCAGAAAATTGCCGGAAAAATCGGGGAATTGGCATTGAAGGAAAAAGCCAAAAGGATTGATACAGACCTGATCATCAGGGGATATATCATTGCAACCCCAAAGAGGGACCACAAGTTTCTTCGCAAGAAGCTGAATGAAAACCGCATAAACATTCAACCATATGAACATCTCTTCGAGTATGGAAAGGCTGATTCTTCGGTATAACCGAAAATCAGCTTTTTTCTTGATGAATGTTCGCAGCAAGGAAAGCCGGCTTGTCCGACTGTGCTATTGCTTTTAAAGCCTATTTAAGGAAAGAGTTGCTGTGTGAAGAAAAGCGGCGATAAATTTTCTTCAGAACGTACATTCCTGAACAAAAAGTCTGATATACTGGAAAGAAGTTTAGATAGGAAAGAGGGATTCGATTGAAGTTCATCCATACAGCCGACTGGCATTTAGGAAAAATAGTCCACGGTATTTATATGACAGAAAACCAAAGATATATGCTGATGGAATTTTTGCGGATTGTGGAAGAAGAACAGCCCGATGCTATTGTGATAGCGGGGGATTTATACGATCGTTCTGTCCCTCCGACAGAAGCTGTTGATTTATTGGACGAAATATTATTTAAGATAAATATAGATATGAAAATACCGATCGTCGCGATAGCAGGCAATCATGACAGCGCAGAAAGGCTGTCGTTCGGCACTTCCTGGTACAAGCACAGCAAACTTCATATCCATGGGAAGACAGCAATGGACATTGAAGGCATTCAGATTGAAGGGGTCAACTTCTACTGTGTGCCATTCTCCGAACCTGGTGTCATCAGGCAGTTGCATGGGGACGATTCAATTCATACCCATCATGACGCCATGGCTTCCGTGCTCGGCAAAATAGAGGAAACGTTGGATACCAGTGTTCCGAATGTGCTGGTCGGGCACGCATTTGTAGCTGGAGGGGAAACATCGGATTCCGAACGAGTCCTTTCCGTAGGCGGGTCCGGTACCGTGTCTGCTGACCTGTTCTCAGCCTTTTCGTATACGGCGCTCGGGCATCTCCATAGCCCAGCGGCGATCAAGCACCCGAAAATCTATTATTCAGGGTCATTGCTGAAATACTCATTCTCAGAGGCAAATCATAAAAAGTCCGTCAATATTGTTCAGATGGAACCCGATGGTACTTTCTCCGTCGAGAAAAGACCGCTTGTTCCGCATCGGGACATGAGGGAAATCAAGGGTTACTTCGAAGAAATCATGGATCCGGCCTTTTACCAGAAACAGAATGTCGAAGATTACCTGAATATCATCCTGTTGGATGAAGGAACGATTATAGATCCTATCCAGAAGCTTAGGCAGGTGTATCCGAATGTCCTTCACCTGGAGCGACAATGGGATGCAATGGACTTGAAAAACAAAAACAGCTTTTCAGCCCAGAAAGGGGAAAATCAAAGTGAGCTGGCATTGTTTGAAAGCTTTTATAAACAAATGACTGACAGAAACTTCGATGAAAAAAAAGAAAGCATCATGAAACGGATCATTGGTGAAGTGAAAAAAGAGGTGGAAAAATAAGATGAAACCATTAAAGTTGCAAATGCAGGCATTCGGCCCATATGCCAAAAATGAGATCATTGATTTCACGAAGCTCGGCAACAGGAATATGTTCGTCATTTCCGGAAAAACCGGAGCGGGGAAAACGACTATTTTTGATGGGATCAGCTTCGCCATCTATGGGAAAGCAAGCGGCGATGACCGTGCCGGCCATGACCTCCGCAGCCATTTCGCCGATGAGGACATGCTTACTGAAGTCAGCCTGACTTTCCAATTAAGGGATGAAATATATTTCATCAAGAGAAGCCCCAAGCAGGAAAGGAAAAAGAAGAACGGAAACGGCTACACAGAGGAAAACGCCAAAGCCGAACTCTATGAAGAGACGAAGGATGGCAGGCTTCTGCTAGGGTCTAACATTAAAGAGGTCGACGAAAAGATTCGCCAGATCATCGGGCTGGATGCCACGCAGTTCAAACAAATCCTGATGATTCCGCAAGGGGATTTCAAAAAGCTGCTTACATCGGAAAGCAAAGAAAAAGAATTGATCCTACAAAAATTATTCCATACAGAAATCTATAAACGGATTGAAGAAAAGCTGAAAGAGGAAGCAACCGCTGCTAAGGAACTGGATAAGCGGCTCCGATTGGAAATGGAAACCTATATGAATGGAATCCATTGGGCCGAACCGCAGAGTGCGGACGGGGAAAACGAGGAGTCCGCGCAGGGATCCCCTGTCCAGGTGCTTGAACAGCTTGGGCTTCTGATCGATCTGCAAAAAAAGCAATTGGATGCCTATGTAAGCGAGCTTGACGGCCTGACGGCAATTGAAAAGCAGCTGCAACGCGATCTTTTTCAAGCGAAGGACATTGCGGACAAATTCAAAGAGCTGAATCAGCTGAAGGCTGAGAAAAAGAAACTTGATGATAGAAGGGAAATGATCGCTTCCTTTGAAGTTCAGCTGAAGGATGCCAGAAAAGCGGCAATGCTCGAAAAGCAGGAACAATCCTACGTGAAAATCGGCCAAAAGGTTAAAGACCTGAATGCTTCAATTGGGCAGATGGAAGCGAAGCATAAAGAACTGCTCGTGAAAATGGACTCCATCAACCAGTCATATGAGGAAGAAATGGCGAAGTCAGGAGAAAGGGAAGAAGCTGCCCAGCAGGTTATGGCATTGCAGGAAATGCGGTCTGACATTCTTCAATTTGAAGATTTCAGGCTGGAAGTATCGGAAGGGAAAAAGGAATTGGACCAGCTAATTTCCGCCTATGGCCAAATGGAAAAGGAACTTGAAGATACAGAGCGTCAGCTCCGAATAGCAGAAGAGAATATTTCCTCAGCGCAAAAAGCCGCAATTGGCCATGCGGAAAAATCGAGGGAACTTGAGAAAATGGCAGAGGCGGCTAAGCTGCTGGAGGAAGCCATCTCCTTATCGAAAGAAGCTGAAGAGAGTGAAAGGATAGTCTTTAAGGCAGAGGAAGATCTGAAAAAAAAGTCAGATGCATATACTTTGCTGCATGAGCAATACAAAGAACTTGAACACAGGTACATGCAATCGCATGCAAGCAGGCTTGCTCGTATGCTACATGAAGGCCAGCCCTGTTCCGTATGCGGTTCAACCAGCCATCCAAGCCCGGCAAACCTGAACGGGGAAGCTGTATCTGAAGAAGAAATAGAAGAGAGCAAGAAGCGCCTGGAAAATGCCGATCAGCAGCGGACTTCCGCAGAACAGCTTCTCTTTAAAGCAAAAGTAAAGCGGGAAACGATTCTGGAATCTGCTGCAAAGCATGAAAAGAAATTGATCGACTCTGTGCCTGAGTACAAAGCGGGGCAAACCGCCGTTATTTTGTCCGGCCTGGTGGAAAAGCGCTCCATTCTGGCGGGCGAAGCGGCTGTCCTGGAAACGGCAATGAAACAACTGCCTTCGATGGAACAGCGGAAAAATCAATTGCGTGATCGCCACGAACTGTTGAAGACAGGGATGAAGGACAGAAAAATGCAGATGGACGCCAAAAGTGAGGCGTACATCGGTAAGCAGACAAGGCTTGCTGACATGGAAAAAAGGCTCCCTGCAAACCTTCGCACGAAAGTTGACTATGAACGGGCTATTCAAATGGCGCAAGACAGGAAGCAGCAGCTCGAAAAGGATTTACACATGAAAAGGGAAGCGCTGCAAAATGCCAAACAGGAAGAAGCAAGGCTGAAGAGCGCAATCGAAACAAATACGGCCAGCCTTTATGCTATGCAAACAGAGCTTACGCAAGAAAGGGAACTGTTCAAAAAGGAAATGGACAGGCAAGGATTCGCTTCCTATCAGCTATATGTGGAGGCTAAGAAAACGGAGGAACAAATAAAGCTGCTTGAAGGCCAGATTGAACAATTCCAGAAGGAAGATCAGCGTGTAGACAGTCTTTTGTCTAATCTTGCATACGCCCTTAAGGGGATAGAGTACCCGGATTTGGCGATGATCGAGCAGAAAATCGAAAAAAATGAGGAAGAAGTCAAGCGGAAAAGGGAAATGATCAATTCGATTGAACATCTGATCAAGCATCATGAATCGATATTGGCAAACATCAAAGCCACAATCGAGAAGCAAAGGGATGTGCAGGCCCAGTATGAGACAATCGGCCATCTGTACGATTTATCGAGAGGCAGCAATCCATTCCGCATTACATTCGAGCGATTTGTGCTGGCTGCCTTTTTGGACGATATTCTTAAGGAAGCGAACGTAAGGCTTAAAAGGATGACAAGCGGAAGATACCAGCTTATGCGCAAAGTCGACCCTACCCGAAGAAATGTGCAAAGCGGATTGGAATTGACCGTTTTCGATCAATTCACTGGCATGGAACGGCACGTGAAAACCTTATCAGGGGGAGAAAGCTTCAAGGCTTCCTTGGCCCTTGCCTTGGGCCTGGCTGCAGTTGTCCAGCAGAATGCCGGGGGCATATCTTTGGAGACAATGTTTATTGATGAAGGCTTTGGGACACTAGATCCGGAATCGCTTGACCAGGCCATAGAATCGCTGCTTGAAATCCAAAGCAGCGGCCGACTTGTCGGCATCATTTCCCATGTTCCTGAATTGAAGGAAAGAATCGATGCCAGGCTCGAGGTAATCGGACGCCAAAACGGGAGCACGACCAGGTTCGTTTTGGACTGACTATAACAGCATTGCCGGCAGAATGCCGGCCTTAAATGAGCCGGAATCCAGATCGGGATTCCGGCTCATTTTTTATTTCAAAGCTTACATATCGTGATGGGAATGATGCTTTTGTCTTGTGTGGTTCCTGTTTTTAACCTTATGCGATCCGCTCAATGGTTCCGGCTGGCCTGATTGCCCGCCTTGGTTTGCTTTCTTATTCTTTTCTTTTCGTTCATTTTTGCCCAAAGGTATGGACCTCCTTTATTGACTTGCTGTTTTTAATGCAGATGAAGCCGGGCGATCCGTTTTTGCCCCGGCATATCCTGTGATATGAAGCATAGGGGCTATAAAAGACCCTATTAATAAATTGTGTCAACGGACGATTTTTATTCCCTGCATAAGCAGTCTGAAACTGAGGGAAAATAAGCATTAGAGAAAGGGGTAATCAGAATGCCGTACCGCAAGGATAAGCAAATGGCCTTTCAGGAAGCCCAGGAAGGCACGAAAGAAATTAAAGATGTAGTGGAGAAAATGGACGTGCATGGCAGCGACTATGGCAGCCAGCAGAAACTTCTTGCCCATAAACTAAATACAGTGACACAGCAAATTGAGAATGCATTCGAACTGGCGTCAGAACATCAGCGAATCCAGCTGGAACAATATCAGCAGGAATTGCAGGAAATTGCCGGCCAGTATATTGATTAAGCCTTTCAAGGGCCAGACAAAGCATCATGATGCTCGTCTGGCCCTTTTTGTTTTACACACATTTCTAATTGTGTAAAGATAAGGAGAGAACGATTACAGGAGGGGAGTGGCGTTAATGAAAGCAGTTATACATAAGGGGAATGGCAAGGAAGGCCTTTCCTATGC